>JAHJUF010000099.1 GCA_018829095.1 Pseudomonadota bacterium
CATGGCCCTGAAGGATGTCTCGGAACGGGAGGCCCCGGATTTTTCCGGGGTGGGGCAGGGCCTGGCCCGGGTCATTTCCATGGAGCGGGAGCACCATGAAAGATCCCTTGGCCTGAAAGGCGCTGGAGAAGCGGATGTTTGATTTCGAAAACCTGAAGATCGTCTCCTTCCTGCCCAGGGGCCTTTTTCACGGGCTTGCCGCCACGAGTTCGCTTGGCTGGACCAGGATAAGGTTTATACTGTTAACGTAATACCCGCTTTTGTCGGCCTGTTCGGTTTTCCAGCCTTCTGCCATCCGGGCCCTCTCCCTGATTCAATATCTCGCAAAAACCTTTCATCTCCCTCGGGTAATGAGCTTATACTCGAAAAACCCGGGGTTCACTTTGGGGTGTTGACATCCGGGTTATTTATGAATAGTATTAACTAAATTTCGGAAAGGGTAATCATCCCCATGTCCCATACACGAGGAGGCCGTCCCATGAGTGAAACGAAAACGGAAACCAAGCAGGGAAAGGAATTTCCCCTGTCGGCGGCGGCTGACCTGACCACCGGCGACTCCTGCGGCACGGGGAAAAAAGCCTACACGTTCATCACCAGCAGGGCCACTCTGGATGGGGCTTATCCGGCCCTGATCCTGGCCCTCAATGCACGAAGGCTCGGGCACGAAGCAACGGTGTTCTATACCTTCATGGGCATCAACATCATCCGCAAGGGGTACCTTCGGAAGCTGAAGTTCCACATGCCCGGTTTCCTGGGAGCCCTGCCCGGGATGTCCCGGCTGGCCACCCGCATGATGAAGAAGCAGATCGATGAGGCTGGTGCCCCGGATCTGGAGTCCCTGGTCGAGATGGCCCTGATCGAGGGCGTGAAACTGGTGGCCTGCAGGATGACCATGGACATGATGAAGATGAAAGAGGATGAATTCATCGAAGGAGTCTCGGTCATGAATGCCGAGCAATACCTGAAGATGGCGGAGAAGTGCTCCATCAACATGTTTACGTAAACACCCGGCCCCGCCCGCCAGGGACGGGACGCATCCGGCGAGACCGGAAAGGGCGCTCCAAACGGGGCGCCCTTTTTTCGTTTTGAAAACAGCCCTTACTTGAAAAAGACGGAGTTGAACCGGGTGGTGAGTTCATTCAGGAATTCGAGCTGTTCCTTGCTGATGGCCTCCCGGCGCTGGTAGGAGGAGCAGGAGAAGCCCGAGTAGATTAGGTCCTCGATGTAGATGAGCTTGAACAGGTAGTCGCCCTTTGGCCCCGCGATGCGTCCCGCAGTGATGGACAGGCCGCAGTTGAGCTTGTAGCCCTTGTCCAGAATGAGCCGGGTGAGGGGGTTTCGGGGAGGAGGGTAGGTGAGCTGGGTGTAGTACTTGTACTTCTCTCCGCCCACCTCGCAGGTGCCCGTGTCCAGGGTGGTCTTCACGTCCCCGAAAAAATAGGGGTCAATGGGCTTGTCGGACTTGAGCACCTGGATGGTGACGGCCTTTTTCACCCGCTGGTTGTCCGGCTCCACGAAGATATGGGACACCAGGTAGCGGGAGGGAGGGGGCGCGTCCTCGGGCCGGTCCTGGATGAAATCCCGGGAATCCACGCTCCCCAGGTAAATGAACTGGGGGGCCACGGCGATGCTGATGCCGGGAAAGTTGGAGGTGAACCGGTTTTCCGAAACCGTGCGCACGGCTTTTTCATCGCTAACCCCGGTGAATCCCGCGCATCCGGGAAGGATCGCGGCCCCCAGGCAGGCCAGAACGAAAAACACACCCAAGGCGAGGCGAACGGATTTTGGGAAAGAAGTTTGTCGCATGGTTCTCCGGGAAAGGGTTCAGGCAAGCGGCAATGATTATACCCAAAATCGGCGATCAGATAAAGGGGTTCGCCGGTTCGTCCTCCCGGAACCTGCTCAGGGCCCGGCCAGGACGTTGGCCAGGGCTCGGCTCACCTGGACCAGCCGGGCGTCCGGACGTCCCCACGCCGCAGCCCGGGCCCCGCATCCCCCGGCCAAGTGGCAGGCTCGGCATTCGGTCGGATCCTCTTGAAAAAAGCGGTCTTCGCCGTTGGGTCCGGGCATGGGGCGGGAGCCTTTCATTATGGACCTTTGCCAGCAGGATGTCCGGGCCCTTAAGTCCTGTCAACCCTTCGGCCGACCTTGACTTTCCGGGCAAAAAATTGAGAATGGAGATAAAATAGCAGGAAATTTCACTTGAATGGTGCAAGCTTCCGGAAGACGGGAAAAAGTAATGATCAACGGCGTCCTGATTTTTTCCGGGCATCCCCGGGCCCGGGAAAACATGCGAATGGTCTCCGGGCACCTTCCGGGCCCGGAGCTCACCCTTTCCCGGATGCTGATCCTTCAGGGCCTGGGGGTTTTCTGGACCCGGGATTCCGCCGGGTGCTCCCTGGCCGAGGTCTCGGAGCCCGGCGGAAGCTGCCGGATGTCCGGGGCCCTGGAGGGCGTGATCACCAACCGCCCTGAACTGGAGGCCGAGCTGGGCTTTTTCGGGGACCGCATGTTTCCCCTGGAACTGACGGACATCCAGTGGATCCTCCTGGCCATCCGGGAGCACGGCCCGGGCATTCTGGCCCGGGTCCAGGGAGAATACGCCCTGGTGGCGGTGGACCGGGAAAAGGGGGAGGCTGTCCTGGCGGCGGACCCGTCCGGCATTGGCCGTATGTACTGGCACCTGGACCAGGGCCTCCTGTCTTTTTCCACCAGCGCCAGGCACCTGATCTCCCTGCCCTGGGTGCCCGGGCGGGTGGACCTGGGGGCCGTGTCCCGAGGGCTTGTCCTGGTCCAGGCCGGGCCCGTGACCTATCACCGGGACCTCGTCAGGAGCGTGGCCGGGCATGCCCGGGTGTTTTGCCTTTCGGGCAGGGGGGAGGCCCGGGAAGGGGAGGCCGCCGCGCCTCCCGGGGACAGCTGGCCCGGGGAGGCCGGGGAGAAGGAGGCCCCCGAGATCCTGCTGTCCCGGGCCATTCTACGGCGGCTGCCCTTGTCCGGGCGGGTGGCCCTTCCGGCGGACGGGGCCTGGGACACCGCCCTTTTGGCCGTTCTGGCCCGGAGACTCTCCCCCCTGCCTCTCACTTGCTTTTCCATGAGTTTCGGTTCCCAGGAGCCGGACTCCCGGGCCAGGAGCTGGGCCCGGAGCCTGGGCATGGAGCATGAGGTGATCCATATGGAAACCGGGGACTTGGCAGCCCGGTTCACGGATTATGTGAAAAGCCTGGACGAGCCTGCTCCTTCCCCGGCCGGCCTGGCGGCCTTCGCGGCCTTTTCCCGGATGAAGTCCCTGGTCGATCCCTCCCTTTTGTTCTGTTCCTCCTGGGAGCGGAGCCTGGGCATGAATTGGGATGTCCCTTTTTCCCCGGGGTGGCCCCTTTCTCAGTTCCCGGCCCTTTCCCGGTGGAAATCCCTGGGGGCGCGGTTCATTCCGGCGGCCCTCTTTCCGGACCAGGCCGGCGACTCGCCCGGCCGGATCGGCAACCTGGGCCGGATGGTCGGCCGCCTGGGCCAGGCCCTGGAGTCGGGGCCGGGAGCTTATTGGGCGGCAGCCCTTGACCCCACCGGTACGGAGCGCCGGGTTTCCCGGCGGGACGCCTGCCTGGGCCAGGGGCTTTCCGCAGCCCGGGCCGCAGGCATCGCCATCCGCTTTCCCTTCGAGGACCCCGGCCTCATGGGCGGCATCCTGGGCCGGGCCTCCTCGGAAGAGGACAAGGAAAGAGCCTTCCGGGACCTGGCCCGGCGGCTGCTGGCTCGGGGGATAGGGGATGGCCCGGTCGGCCCGGGGGCCTGCGCCATCCTTCCGGTGGAGGAAATTTTGGCTCACATGGAACGTCAGGGCCTGCTGGAGCCCCTGCGGACCGGCTCGGGGCCCCTGGTGGCCCGGGAGTGCATGGGCCGGGACAAGGCGGCCTCGGCCGTGGACCGGGGCCTTGCCCAGGGCGGAAAGGACGGGGCGCGCCTGTTTTGGATGGCCGTGCTGGACCGATGGATGGATCTCGAAGCCGACGGAGAATCCTGACGGATGGAACAGGGCTCCCGGCGGGGGGCGGACGGAAAGGAAAAGGACCGGGCATGGCGAATTTTCTCGTGGTGGGAGGCGCGGGCTACGTGGGCTCCCACGTCTGCCTGCTCCTGGTGAAGCAGGGGCATCGGGTGACGGTGGTGGACAACCTTTCCACCGGACACCCGGAGGCCCTCTTCGGGGTGCGTCTTCTGAAGGGGGACATGGGACAGCGCCACCTTCTGGACCTGATTTTCGAAACCACCGCCGTGGACGTGGTCCTGCACCTGGCCATTCCTGATGATCCCATGGAAAAAAGGGAGCCCATCCGGTGGTACCAGAACACCGTGGTCCCGACCCTGGCCCTGGTTCAGGCCATGCGGGACCACGGGGTGAGGCGGATGGTCTTCGGCTCCAGCGCCGAGATCTACGAGCCCGGAGCCCCGGGCCCCCTGGACGAGGAGGCCCCTCTGGGCGGAAAGAGTCCCTATTCGGCGGCCCACACCTTTCTGGACCAGGCCCTTGTCCATTGCGGGGAGGCCTGGGGCCTGTCCTCGGTTCGCCTGCGCTATTTCAACGCGGCCGGGGCCTGGCGGGATGCGGACCTGGGGGAGGACCACCTGCCGGAAGCCCATTTCATTCCCCAGGCCCTTCAGGTGGCCATGGGCCGCAAGGCCTGTGTGATCCTCTCCGGAAGCGGGTGGGACACTCCCGATGGAACCAGGGTGGCGGACTACCTGCATGTGGAGGATATCGCCCGGGCCCATGTCCTGGCGGCGGAACACCTGTTGGGCGGGGGCGGGGGCGGTGCCTTCAATCTGGGCCTGGGACAGGGGTTCTCCGAAAAGGAAGTGCTGAAGGCCGCCCGCCGGGTCACGGGAAAGAGGATTCCTCAAAAAGTCCTGAAGGAGGACGGCCCGGGGGGGTACAAGGTGGTCCTGCCGGACCGGGCCCGAAAGGTCCTGGGGTGGGAGCCTGAACTCATTGATCTGGACGCCATGGTGGCCTCGGCCTGGGAATGGCAGCGGACCCGCCCCTTTGGCTACGGAGGGAAATCCCGGCGCTGGCCCCGGACCTTCCGGGAAAAAGCGAACCTTGCGGGTTCCCGGAATTTTTCCGGCCAGGAAATGGGGCCTGCTTGAGGTTTAGCGCTGGGAAAACCTTTCCCTGGAGATGTAGACTGAATTCTGACAATTTTATGTTGAAAATATGCGATAGAGGGGTTGACGGAGCACTTTTTTTGTGGTATTGAAATCCCTGATCTCCAGCCAGCCTCTTAAGCCTCTGGTGCTTGGCTGATCTTTTTTTATTCTCCCCTGACAAGCCTGACGGAAGCGAACATGCGGCACGAGGGGATAGAAATGTTTGTTGAGTGACAAATAAAGAATTTGACAGTTTATTCCGAACAATTTTGGTGGATTGACCGCCGCTGCAAAATAATGAAATACTCGAAAGTGTCAGAGGGCATCGCAAGAATCCGCAGGGCCGGAAAAACGGGCGGCCACGCAGAAGCCGCCGGAGGATGGATGATGGACAGCGAGAGCAAGCAAGGGAAGACGCGGAAAAAACAGCCGACCAAAAAAGCGGCTGTTCGCGGAAAAGGGAACAGCGCCCAGGTTCGCCTCGGTGAAGGCCTTCAAGAGATCACCCGTGTCCTGGCAGGGTCGCCCCTGGCCTCGACCCTGGCCTCCAGGAAGGATGGGCAGTTTGCCTGGGTGAATGACAGCTTTTGCCGGTTCCTGGGACTGGCCGAAGACGAGATCGTCAACCGCACGCCCGGGGAGCTGGGGCTCTGGACCGACCCCTCCAGGGAGGAGGAAATCGCCGAGC
>JAHJUF010000100.1 GCA_018829095.1 Pseudomonadota bacterium
AAAAAGTTTCCCCTCCCCCTGCAAAAAATCCCCCCAACCCCTATCCCGAACGGGGCGCGCATGAATCTTTCCCTCAAAAGCTTGCTTCCCCGGTCCGCGGCGGAGCGGGTCATGTTGGCCATGCTGGCGGCCAAAAACTGGGGTTCGGTGATTTCGGCGGCCCGGCGGGTGGGGTTTCCGGAGATGGCCCGGCGGCGGAAGCGGTGGGCCTGGCTGGGGGCCATGAAGGGGCCCAACGACCTCACCGCCCGGTTCATCAAGGGCCGCACCGGGCCGTACCGGGAGGCCGCCGCTTTTCTCATGACCGAGATGACCGCCGGGTTCCTGGAGTCCCTTGAGGAGATTCACGCCCACCCCAAGCTCCTGGTGCTCCACGAGGACATGGTGCCGTCCGAGATTCTGCGGGGCATGGGCCTGGTTCCCTGGACGGCCGAGTTGTTGGGCATCATGACCTCGGTGGTTTCCATCCCCCTGGGGGAACAGATGATCGACATAGCTGAAAGCCACGGCATCCCGCCGGACACCTGCTCGCTCCCCAAGGTCACCATGGGCCTGGTGCTCGCGGACCAGATGCCCCGGCCCCGGGTCATGGTCGCCTCCAACATGCCCTGCGACGGCGGCATGAGCTCCTATTCCCTCATGGAAAAGGAACTGGGCGTCCCGTCCTTCCGCCTGGACGTGCCGTTCAACTTCCATTCGGACCGGGCCGTGGACTACTTCGTGGTCCAGTTGAAGGAGATGATCGCCTGGCTGGAACGCCACACCCCGGGGCGCATGGACTGGGACCGGATGCGCCTGGTTTGCGAGCGGAGAAACGAAGCCGCGCGCCTGGAGATGGAGCTGTGGGACCTCCTCATGCAGGTGCCCGCGCCCCTGGCCGCGGAGCCCGTGTACTTCTCCCATCTCATGTTCATGGTCGGCAACCCCGGGAGTGACCGGTCCATCCGGGTCATGGCCCGGATGCTGGAGTACGCCCGCACAAACGTCCGGGAGGGGAGGGGGGCGCTTCCCCGCGAGCGGCACCGGGCCATCCTGTGGAACCCGCCCACCTTGAGCTTCCCGGACCTGTGGGTGTGGGCCGAGGAGAAGTACCAGGTGGCCATGATCATGGACATGCTGACCTTCAACCGCCACCCGTACATCGACACGAGCACGCCTGACACCATTCTCCGAAGTCTTTGCCACATCATCATGGAAGGCCCCATGGCCCAACACACCCGGGGCCCGGCGGAGAACTTCTTTTCCGACCTCTTCTCCGTCTACGAGCGGTTTTCGGCGGACATGATCTGGATGGCCGGGCACGTGGGATGCAAGAACACCATGGCCCTGTCCGGCATGTTCCGGGAAAAGTGCCGGGAGCGGAACATCCCGCTCCTCATTCTGTCCTACGACCTCCACGACACCCGGGTGGTCTCGCCGGCCGAGATGCGCGCCCAGGTGGATTCCTTCATGGAGGCGGTCATGGGCCGGGGGGCGTAGGGGCAATCACCAGGGAGGATGCCATGGATTTTTCGGAAAAGCGGGAGTTGGGGCGCACGGGGCTTTTGGTGGGGCCCCTGGGCATGTCGGCGGCTTACGATCCGCCCGCCGGGGCCCTGGAGGAGGCCTTCGAACGGGGGTGCAACTATTTCTATTGGGGAGCGGTGCGGAGGGGCGGCATGAAAACCGCCATCAAAAACCTCTGCGGCCGGGGCCGCCGGGACGAGATGGTCATCGCCATCCAGAGCTTTTCCCGCTGGCCGTGGCCCACCGAGGCGTCGTTTCACCGGGCCCTGAAGGCCCTGGGCATCGAGCGGGCGGACGTGCTGCTCTTCGGCTGGTTCAACTCCGAGCCCGGGAAGCGCATGCTGGACCTGGGGCGCAAACTCAAGGAAAAGGGCCTGGTGCGGAGCCTGGGCATCACGGGGCACAACCGGAAGCTCTTCCCGGAACTGGCGAAGAAGCGGGACATCGACGTGTTCCACGTCCGCTACAACGCCGTGCACCCCGGCGCGGAACAGGACGTGTTCCCCCTGCTCCCGGAAGGGCCGGACAGGCCGGGGGTGGTGGCCTTCACCGCCCTGTGCTGGGGGCATCTCCTCAACCCGAAAAAGACCCGGCCCCTGGCCCCGGCTACGGCCCCGGACTGCTACCGGTTCTGCATGAGCCAACCCGGGGTGGATGTGTGCATGACCGGCCCGGCAAACGCGGCCCAGGTGGCCGAGTCCCTCCGGGCCCTGGACCTGGGGCCCCTGTCCGGCGAGGAAATGGCCCGCATGCGGGAGCTGGGAAAACACCTGTATGGCAAGGTGGGGCGGATCTGGTAGGAAAACAAAAAGAAATCAGATAATTACGCAGAACATGGTGGGCGGTTTCGGCGCCTGGGGTGCCCGGGCGCCGGGTTCAATCCTCCTTGCCTGCCGTGGGAACCGGGGAGAGCCCCCCTTTCCGCATCCTCCAGGCATAGAGAATCGGTATCGGGAGCACCAGGACCACGGACAAGAGCGAAAGGTGCCAGCCCCGGGAGATCAGGCCGCTTCCCAGTTCCTCCACGCGCCCGTCCGGCGCGGCCAGCCCGCAGACGAACAGCCCGAACCAGAAGTAGACGTACAGGATCACGTGGAGGTGGTACTTCAGGATGTACAGGATTTTTTCCATGGGTCTTTCCTTCCCTCCGGGGGCGCCACCCGGGCAACCGGCCTGGAACTACACGCCCCTGTTTTCTGCGTAATCTTTCTTCGATCTGCGTAATCTGCGGTTTTCTTTGCTTTTCCAGACAGCCCGTCAGATGTTCGGCACGATGAGCACCAGGGCCAGCACGGGCACGTCCAGGAGGATCAGGCCCCACAGGACGGCCGTCTTTTTCAGGTCGCCCCATTTTTCCTGGAACTCCACCCACCGGAACTCCAACGCGAACACGAACACGAAGACCAGCCAGGCCAGGAAATTGATGAGGGGGATGCCCAGGACCCGGGTGGGGT
>JAHJUF010000014.1 GCA_018829095.1 Pseudomonadota bacterium
CCCCGAACGCGGCCTTTGAACGCTACCTGGCCCAGGGAAGGCCGGCCTACGAGGGGAAATACCGCCTCCCTGCGGACCGGGCGATTTCAGCCATCCGGGGTGCCGGGGGGCTCGCGGTCCTGGCCCATCCTTCCAGCCTGGACATGGACAACGCCAGCCTGGAAGGGCTGGTGGCCCGTCTTGCGGAAATGGGGCTTTCGGGAGTGGAGGCCTATTACCCCGGCCACAGCCCGGCCATGACCAAAAAATTCACCCGCATGGCCCATCAGGCGGGGCTCTTCGTCACCGGCGGAACCGACTTCCACGGCGGCCACAAGCCCTCGGTGGCCATGGGATCGGGAAAAGGAGACCTGTTTGTTCCCTTTTCGGTTTATGAAGAAATGGCTCGGGCGTATGCCCGGCAAGCCGCCCGGCCCTAAGCGGCCCGCCGGACTGGCGGACCTGGAAACCAGGCTGGGCTACCGGTTCTCCGACCCCGACTTCCTGGTCCAGGCCCTCACCCATAGTTCCCGCGCCAACGAGGCTGGCTGCGGCACGCCCGACAACGAGCGCATGGAGTTTTTGGGCGATGCGGTCCTGGGCCTGGCCGTGGGGCGCATGCTCTACGACTCGGGCGAGGCGGTGAACGAGGGGGACCTCTCCCGCATGCGGGCGGCCATGGTCTCCGAGCCGGGCCTGGCCGCCATGGCCCGGTCCGTGGGCCTGGGGCCCCACATCCGCCTGGGCAGGGGCGAGGACCAGGCCCGGGGATGGGAAAAGGACTCCATCCTGGCGGACTGCATGGAGGCGGTCATCGCGGCCGTGTACCTGGACACCGGATTTCCCGCGGCCCGGAAGGTCATCACCGATCTTTTCGTGCCCCTCATGACCCGGGCCCAGAAAGCGCCCCTGGCCCACGACTTCAAGACCCGGCTCCAGGAACATGCCCAGTCGGGCCTGAAGGTCACCCCCTCCTACAAGCTGATCAGCTCCGCCGGCCCGGACCACGACAAGACGTTCATCATGGAGGTCCGCCTGGGCAAGGCCCTGACCGCCGTGGGAGAGGGCAAGAGCAAGAAGGCCGCCCAGCAGAAGGCCGCCGAGAACGCCCTTTTGCTTCTTTCCGAGAAAAAGGCCCCGGCCGCGAAGGCGGCGAACAACCCCCCCCAGTCCCGGAAGGTTCACCAATCGCCATGAAACGATTTCTTTTCCTTGCCGTTTGCCTGGTTCTGATTTTCGCCCTGCCCGCCACCACCTTCGCCGGGCCCAAGGTCCGGTGGAAGGTGGGGACCCTGGCCCCCAAGGGCGTGGGATACGCCAAGCAGGTGGAGGACGTGCTCACGCCTCTCCTGAACGAAACGACGGGCGGGGGGCTGGAGCTCAAGGTTTACTGGGGCGGGGTCATGGGCGATGACGAGGACCATATCAAGAAAATGCGCATCGGCCAGCTCCAGGCCGCGGGGCTGGCCGCCCAGGGCACGGTCCTGGCCTGCCCGGAGATGGCTGTCCTGGAGCTTCCCTTCCTGTTCAACGATTACGGGGAAGTGGATCATATCCGGGACACCATGCTTTCGGATTTCGAGAAATACATGGAGGTCCAGGGGTTCAAGTTCGTGGCCTGGATCGACCAGGATTTCGACCAGATCTACAGCACCAAATACCCCATAAGCAAACTCTCGGACTTTGCCCGGGCGCGGTTCGTCACCTGGTTCGGCCCCCTGGAACAAGTCATGCTCCAACGCCTGGGGGCCGCGCCGATTCCCGTCAACGTGCCGGAAATCGCCGCCTCGGTGCGCCAAGGCATCGTGGACGCCCAGTTCTCCCCGGCCATCTGGATGGTGGGCACCCAGATGTACTCCGTGGTCCGGTTCGTGAATCCCATCCGCATGCGCTATTCCCCGGCCACCATCATCGTCTCGGTGGAGGCCTGGGACGCCCTGCCCGAGGATTACAAGGAAGGCATCTGGAGCAACCGCATCCGGACCCAGCGCCTCTTTGTGGCCGACACCCGCCGGGACAACGAAAAATGCCTGGAGGCCATGATCAGCTACGGGGTCAAGGAGGTCCGCACCTCTCCGGAGGATGAAGCTGAAATCCGGGCCCGGGCCATCACCATCTGGGACGACATGGCGGACGAGCTTTATCCCAGGGTTCTTCTGGACAAGGTTATGGCGCAGCTGGCGCAATACAGGAAAACCCAGGCCGAGGGGAAAGCAGCGGCCAAGTGATCCTCTCCGCGCCCCCGGCCCGCCTTGGAAAAGGGGGCCGGGGGCGCGGATGAGGCGCAAGACAGGAGTCTTGACAGGCTGTCAAGGGAGGGGATCAGTTGCCGATCTCCTCCTGAAGCCATTGGCGGACCTCCAGCGTGGGGGCGAAGACGCCCTTCAGGCTGCCGAATTCCGCCCGAAAGGCCCGGGCCTGGTCAGCAGGCAGGGGCATGGACCAGAGCTCGTCCGACCGGTCGTGATTCCGGTACAGCAGAATGGCCCTGGGCGTATCCTCCCAGTTGTCCACCACAAAGTAGTAGGAATGATCCTCGGGCCCCCGCACCGGCGGGTGCGCCCCCCTCCAGTTGTTGTTTCCCCATTCCAGGTACAGGGTCACCGCCTCCTCGGGCGAAAGATCCCATTCAATGGGCAGATGGGAAAAGCTATCCAGATGGGCCATGTTCTCCTCCTCGTTGGGGCTTTTGCCATTTGGAAACAATAATCATTACCATCCATAAAGACAAGTTTTTTCCCCTGATCGGCGCCCTTCCCAAGCCTCCCGACCCGGACTCCTTCCTTGCCAAAGGTGGAAGGCAAAGGTAGAAAGAAGGACCGGCGCCGTTGGCGCGCCGGAAAATGCCAGCGGAGACCCCCCCCAATGCCCACGACGCCGTATTTGAAGATCATCCAGGAGATCTCCGAACTGGTGAACCGGACCCGGGGACTCCAGGCCATTCTGGACGGGGTGGCCGGCCGGGTGGCCGGGGCCCTCCCCCTGGATGTGGTTTCCATCTACCTGTGGGACGACCCCCGCAAGAAGCTGGTGCTGAAAGCCACCTGGGGCCTGAATCTCCAGGGCCGGACCGTGGAGCTCTCCCCGGGGGAAGGCCTCACGGGCCAGGTTTTTGCCACTCGCCAGCCCCTGACCGTCAAGCCCGCCTCGGCCCATCCGTCCTACCGGTATTTCCCCGAGATCGGAGAGGAGCCTTTTGAATCCTACCTGGGCGTCCCCATCATCCTCCGGAACCGCTGCCTGGGGGTCCTGGTGGGCCAGAGCGCCGCGGGCCAATCCATCCACTCCGCGG
>JAHJUF010000101.1 GCA_018829095.1 Pseudomonadota bacterium
ACAGCCTCCAGGGCATCTCCGTTGACGACTTCAGCCGACTGTTTTCCCGCATGATCTCCTATATGAAGAACAAGGAGGCCTACGTCCAGACCCTCCGGGCGGGATCGGGGGAAGGGCGGGAGGTGACCCTCCGGATCATCACGGAAAACGCCTGGCACAGCCTGTTCGTCCGCAACCTCTACACCCCCCTCCACCCCCCGGGCCAGGGCATGGATTTCGTCCCGGACTTCACCATCGCCCACGCCCCGGGCTTCATCTCCATGCCGGATCTCGACAACACCAAGTCCGCCTCGTTCATCATGCTCCACCTGGGGGCCAGGGTGATGTTCATCGGCGGCACCAGCTACGCCGGGGAGATCCGCCAGGCCGTGTTCTCCATCGTGTCCACCCTCCTCTTCCGCCGGGGGGTGCTGTCCCTCCGGTGCGCGTCCAACGTGGGCGCGGACGGGGGCACGGCGCTCTTTCTGGGCCGCCGGGGCACGGGCAAGACCAGCCTGGCCACGGAGCCGGGGCGCAAATTCCTGGGCGACCACGGCCACGGCTGGGACGGTGACGGCGTCTTCGCGTTCGAGAAGGGCTGCTACGCCAAGGTCCTGGGGGTTTTGGCGGACAAGGAGCCCGAGCTCTTCCAATGCACCCGGTCCTTTGGCACCATCCTGGAGAACGTGGCCATGGACCCGGACTCCACCCGGGTGGACCTGGCCGACCGGTCGCTCACCGAGAACACCCGGGCCGCGTACCCAGCCACCCATCTTTCCGGCCACGTGCCGGAGATGGCCGCCGGGCACCCCAAGGACGTGTTTTTGCTCACCCGGGACGCCTTCGGGGTCCTGCCCCCCATCGCGAGGCTCACGCCCCAGCAGGCGGCTTACGCGTTCCTGTCCTCCTACACCTCCGTGTTCCACGAGGACTCCCAGGGGCCCCGGGACCCGGCCCCCAGGTTCTCCTCCTGCTTCGGCACCTGCCCCCTGGCCCTGCCGCCCCACGAGTACGCCATGCGGTTCATGGAAAAAATCGTCCGGCACGGCACCCGGTGCTGGATCATGAACACGGGCTGGGCCGGGGAGCCCTACGGCAAGGGCGACCGCATCGACCAGTCCTTGTCCCGAACCCTGGTCCGGGCCGCCACCAGCGGGGTCCTGGACTCGGTTCCCATGGAGGAGGACCCGGTCTTCGGTTTCCGGATCCCCAGCCAGTGCCCCGGGGTGGAGAGCCGGCTCCTGGACCCCCGGCAGCTGGCCGCCGACCCCGGGGAGTACGAGATCCGCGCCAACCGCCTGGCCCAGGAGTTCATGGCCGACTTTTCCCGCTTCGGCGGCGAGATGCCCGAAGACGTGCGCTCCACCCTGTCCGACATCCTCAGCTTTGAGGATCCCCTGGACCTGGTGGATCTGGGTTTTTCCATGTAGGGGGACGGCTGGAATCCCACCTTCGGCAAGATGCCCCGGGGCGGGTCCCCCCCCTTGCCACCGCATGAGACCTTCGCTTTCGTGGGTCCCCCCCTTTGAAAAAGGGGGGTTAGGGGGGATTTTTTTTGTTTGGCTTTTTATCTTTTTGACTCATCCGCCCTTTGTCCGGGCGTTGGCCAGGTTCCCGGAAAACCGGATGAGAAAGAAGAACAAACGGAAAGCAAAAAGAAATCCCCCCTGCCCCCCTTTTTCAAAGGGGGGTTCTTCTTTTCCCAAGGGGGGGGGTCTTCTTCAACCTCTTCCCGGCAAGACAGCTACGCAAAAACCGGATGACCCTTTTTCCTCTTCAGGGTTTCCCCGGTCCTATTCCGCTTTTTCCGCCGCCGCGCCGTCCTCCCCCTCGCCTTCCGCCTTCACCGGAAAAATCTCCAGGGTGGCGGCCGCTTCATCCTGGAGGAACTCTTTGGCCACGGCCTCCACCTCGGGAACCGTGACGGACGAGTAGTCCGAAAGGATGGTCCGGGCCCAGTCCAGCTGCTCTGGATGATCCCCGGCCCCGGAGAGGACCGTGTTCAGCCAGTAGGAGTTCTTGCGGAGCTGCTCCCGGATGCCCGCGAGGGTGGGCTCCAGGGCACGGGAAAGCTCGTCCGCGGTGATGCCGCCTTCGGCCAGGTCCTGGCCCAGGAGGCGCAGTTCGGCAATGACCTGGTCCAGGTTGGCCGGGTCCGCCGTCACCCGGGCCTGGAACAGGCCATAGCCCGGGTAGGCCCGGGCCCCCATGTTCCAGGCAAAGGGCGAGTAGGTGAGGCCCAGTTTTTCCCGCAGGACCTTTCTCATGCGGTCCGTGAGCACGTTGGACAGCACGTTCAGACGCCGGCCCTGGCGGATGTTCCAGGTGTCGTCCGTGGGCCAGGCCACCACGGCAAGCCCCTTTTCGATCTCGGTTTCCACCTCGATCCGCCGGGACTCCCCGGTGGGGAACCCCACGGCCGCGCTCCGGGAGAGGGGCAGGGGCTCTTCGTCCCGTTTCAGGGAGGCCAGGTACCGGCCCACCAGGGACAGGAGTTCGTCCTCGTCGAAATCCCCCACCACGGACAGGCTGAGGGGCGCGCGCGCCAGGGCGGGCAGGAGCCAGTCCCGCACGGCCTTCACCTTGTAGGCGGAAAAGATTTCCGGGGCCGGAAGCCCGTACCGGGAGTCCCCGTCGGCCAGGAACCGGTCGCCGTCGATGGCCATGATCCCGTCCACGGTGTGGGACAGGGCTGTGTGGCGCTGGGTGAAGCGGCGCATGGCCACGTTGAACCCGTCCTCCCGGAAGGCCGGGTCCTTGAGCTGATGATAGAGGAGGCGGACGGCCAGCTCCAGTTCGCCGGGCACCGTGGCCCCGGCCAGGGCGAACCGGTCCTGGTGCACGACCAGGGAAATGGACGTGGAGGTGCCGGCCAGGGCTTCGCTCATCTCATCCCGGGCGAGCCTCCCTAGGCCGCTTTCCGCCACCACGGCCGAGGCGATGGAGGAAAGGCCCGAAGCCCTTTCCGGCTCTCCGGCCTCGCCGTGGCCAAAGTCCAGGGATAACAACACCTCGTTGGTCTTGAAATCCGTCTTCTTGTAGAGGAGCACAAGGCCCGGGCCCCACTCAGCCCGCTTCACCTCCAGATCCGGGTATTCCAGGGTCTTCGTGGGTTGAAGGACCTGGTCCGGAGCGGGCAGGTAGGGGAACCTGGCGGCCGCCTTTTCCTTGGGAGGGTCCACACGTTGGGCCAGGCTGGCCGCAAACACCGCCCGGATGGCCTCCTCGGGCGCGCCCTCTTCCGGAACGATTTCGGCGTTGCCCGTGACCTGGACCAGGCGGTGGTTCCGGGGCCAGACCCCGGCCAGGGCCGCGTGGAGGCTTTGGGCCGTGGCCCCGTCCACCACCGGGCTGTACAGTTCCCGTTCCCGGGCCGGGCTCTGGAACACCTCATGGTTGTTCAACGTCCGGATCATGCCCCGGGCCAGGGAGTCGGAGTCCCGGGTGGGGGCCTTGGCCGCTGCGGTCTCCAGGCGGTTGGCCACGTCCTTTTTCACCCGGGCCACCTCCGCTTCGGTGAACCCGTACAGGAGCGCCCGGCGCAGTTCCCTCTCCAGGATGCCCAGGGCCTCTTCCCAGCGCTGGGGGGGGCAATGGGCCGTCATGCTGGTGAACTCGACGGTCTGGAGGAACTCGCCGGAACTGATGTCGGCCGAAACCAGGGGGGCCTGGGGATCGGCCATGATCCGGTCCAGGCGGTATCCCACGATCTGCTCGGCCATGGACCTCAAAAGCCAGAGCTTCTCCTTTTCAAAGCTGTCCGGCGAGGGTTCCACGGTCCGGGCGGTTTCGATGGAAACCGTGGTGTTCCCGGCCTCTTTCTCGTGGTGGTAAAAGGTCTCCAATCCCCGGTGCTTCACGGTCTGGGCCGGGGGCTCCTGGGCCTGGGCCATGCGGACGGAAAGCCCGGAAAACCTCTCCCGGATCATGGACAGGGCCAGCTTGGGGTCGAAGTCCCCCACCACCACCAGGGCCAGCTTGTCCGGCCGGTACCAGGCGTCGTAAAAGGATTTCATCAGGGCCTGGTCCGCGTTTTCGATGACCTCCTTCTTCCCGATGGGCATGCGTTGGGAGGCCCGGGTGCCGGGCAAAAGGAAGCGGAAGGTGGCCACGAAAGTGCGGTACCCCACCGAGTCCCGGGCCTGCATCTCGGCCAGGATGACCCCTTTTTCCTTGTCGATCTGCTCGGGCAAAAGCAGCGCGCCCGAGGCCCAGTCCTCCATGACCGTGAAGGCCCTGTCCAGGTTCTCTTGGGAGCCGTCGGGCAAAAGCACGTGGTACACGGTCTCGTCAAAGCCCGTGTGGGCGTTCACGTCCGGCCCGAAACGCATGCCCAGGGACTGGAAATACTCCACCATCTCGTCCGGGGCGAAATGCCGGGTGCCATTGAACATCATGTGTTCCAGGAAATGGGCGACGCCCCGCTGGGCCTCGTTTTCCCACAGGCTCCCCACCTGGACGTCGAGGTACACGGCCACCCGGTCCCGGGGCTCCCGGTTGGGCAGGAGGATCACCCGCAGGCCGTTGTCCAGGGCGGCGTAGGTGACCGCCGGGTCCGGGGCCAGGTCCGAGAGGTCGTGGGGCCAGGCAGGCGCGGCGGCCGGGGCGGCCGAGGCAAAAAAGGCCGGGAGGAGAAGGAGGAGGAGAAAAAGCACCGGGCGGATGGCTTTGAACATGCCGCAATCCCTTTCGGAGGAAAGGCTCGGGGAGGCCGGGAAACGGCCGTGGGGAAAAAGCGGCGGATGCGTCCCGCCAACCTTCATCCTAACCATCTCCGCCGCCCCTGGCAACTTCCCCGCGCCTTTTCACGGCCGTGGGGAACAGGGAGGCGTCGGTGTGGGGAAAAAACCGGGCCGCTGAAAACCGGGTCATGAACTCCTGGTTCACGTTCAATTCCAGGTAGGTGATGCGGTCCCGGACCTCCCGGGCCTCGGCCGCCGCCTCCCGGGAGAACAGGAGCCGGGCCGCGCCCGCAAGCGAGGTGTTGCCCGGGGATTGGTACACGGCAAGGGGCAGGTCCGGGATCATGCCGATGGCGATGGCGGACTCCGGGTCGATGAACGCGCCAAAGGTCCCGGCCACGTAAAAGGCGGAAAGATCGGAAAACTCCACCCCCACCGTGGAGGCCAGGGTGGACAGGATGGTGTACATGGCCGCCTTGGACCGCACCAGGCTGTCCATATCCGCCTGGGAAAAGAGCAGGGGCCTGGCCGTGGCGCTCTCCCCGGCCGTTGCCACAGCCACGGCGGGCAGCCCGTTTTCATCCACGGTCAGGCGGTCCCCCAGGGCTTTGGCCACGAACTTGCCCCGTTCGTCCAGGCGGCCGGTGACAAAGAGCCAGGCCGCGAGATCGATGACCCCGGAGCCGCAAATGCCCACGGGCGGCAGATCCCCGATGGTGTGGAGCACGAACCGCCCGGTTTCCGGCTCGATATGCACCCGGTCGATG
>JAHJUF010000102.1 GCA_018829095.1 Pseudomonadota bacterium
CCGACCTGTATGCCGAGGGCTTTGACGCGTCCTGGGAGGCGGATCTTTTCGGCGGGGTCCGGCGGTCCGTGGAGGCGGCCGGGGCTCAGGAGGAGGCGTCCCGGGAGGGTTTTCGCAACGTCCTGGTCTCCCTGGCGGCCGAGGTGGGGGTGAGCTACGTGAACCTCCGGGCCTTTCAGGCGCGGCTGGCCGTGGCCCGGGAGAACCTCCGGCTCCTGGAGGATACCCGGGACCTGGCCCAATGGCGGGGCCAGGCGGGCCTGGCCTCCTCCCTGGACCTGGAACGGGCCGATGCCCAGCTCCAGGGCGCCCGGGCCCAGATTCCGTCCCTGGAGAGCGGCATGCGCCTGGCCGCCCACCGGCTGGCCGTGCTCCTGGGCCAGGCTCCCGGAAGCCTGGACTGGCTCCTGGAAGAGCCGGGGGATGTGCCCCTGGCGCCCGGGGGCATCGCCGTGGGTATTCCGGCCCAGGCCCTGGCCCGGAGGCCGGACGTCCGCCAGGCCGACCGCCTCCTGGCGGCCCAGACCGCCCGAATCGGCGTGGCCCGGGCCGACCTCTATCCCCGGCTCGGTTTTTCCGGCTCCATCGGCCTGGACGCCCTGGCGGCCGGGGGACTCCTGGACAGCTCCAACGCCCGGGCCGGCTTCGGGCCCCGGCTGTCCTGGAGGCTTTTCGACGGCAACGCGGTCCGGGCCAACATCCAGGCCCAGGACGCCCTGGCCGGTCAGGCCCTGGCCACCTGGGAGGGTACGGTGTTGAAGGCCCTGGAGGAGGTGGAGAACGCCCTGCGGTCCCATGCCGCGGAAAAGGAGCGCCTCCAGGCCCTCACCAGGGCGGAACAGGCCGCCCAGAGCGCCTCGAAGCTGGCCTTGGACGAGTATGCCTCCGGTCTTTCCGGTTTCGAGAGCGTCCTGGACGCCCAGCGCTCCAGCCTGTCCTACCAGGACCAGCGCGTCCAGAGCGAGGCGGCCTTGTCCACGGGCCTCATCACCCTCTACAAAGCCCTGGGCGGCGGCTGGACCCCGGAGCCTGCCGGCCCTTAGAGCGGTTCTCACAAGCCCCTCCGTTTTTGCGTGGCGAGCAGATTCCTCCAGGCCGTCACTCCGGCGAAGGCCGGAATCACGTCCCTCCAAAAGGCCCGATCTTTGTCCTTTCCGGGGAGGAATCTTCCTGGACGTTCCGTGATTTTTGAACCTGCCCGGGTTTCCCCACACCCCTTCTAAAAAAAGGATTGTGACACAGCCTCCTTCGCCGGAATGACGGGGTGCGGCGTCCAAATTTGATTCTGGCCCCATTTATGCAGTTTGTAGAGATGCCCGATGGTTTTTTGGGGTGAGGAAAGGCTTGGTTCGGACTCTTTTCTTGGGCCTGTTGGGGGAAAATCCTTGGCGGGCGGGGCGTTTTTGCCCATGGGGAGGGAAGTTTCTTCCCTTTTGCAACCTTCCGGTTTTTCATAATATTTCGGAGATTTTCCTTGACAAATGTTCGTGGTTTTCGTATGTAAGTTAACAAAGTGGTAATCTCCGTCCGAAGTCTTTCACTGCGTCCGTATTCCGGTTTCGAGAAACAACAAGACTTGGGTTTTTCTCCGCCTTTTTCGGCAGGAGCAGGCAGCAGCCCCTGAAAACCACTTTCAACCAGGAAAGGAGGATCGCTGAAAAAGGTTTTAACGAAGCGATGCCTGTTTTGGCATCACGAACGGAAAATGTTTCCACCAACCCTTCAACATGATCCAATCAAGATCGGAGATCCTTCATGAAAAGAGCACTGCTTATCGTGGCGGTGCTGGCCGCATGCTCCCTGGCCGTTTTTATCGGTGTGAAGTACAACACACCGGCCACGGCGGGCATGTCCACCATCACTGACATGGAAATGGACGGCGTTCACGGCCAGACAGGTATCCACCTGGAGATTACCGGCCTGAACGTGGAGTCCGGCAACATGGCGTGGGAAGACAAGGATGGCTTCACAGGCGCCGGTGCCACAGGCGCCGTGATCCTGAGCGGCGTGTCCACACCCACCTTCATGTTCACCGCGGACATCGACGTGGGGACCACGGCTGCGGGCACCTCGTACCTCTCCATCGACCCGCCGGCCATACCCGCCGCTTTCTGGAATCCCTTGTTTGGCGTGAGCGCCCCGGGCGGTGCCAACAACCTGGCCCCGTTGATCTACGGCGACTTCTCGGTGAACGACGTCATCATCGGCGATGGCGTTGCCGCCACCGCGGAGTCCCTGGGCAAGTTCTCCTCCCAGAACTTCGTGTTCGCCGTGGAGTACATCCGCATCGCGGGACATTAAGGATTCCGTTTCCCGGCCTTTCGCCGGGAAAGGGATTCAGCGTGTGTGTTTGGGGGTGGCCCCTTTTCCGATCACCGGGAAAGGGGTCGCCCCCGATTTTTTTGGGGGGGCCGGGTATTTCATAAGCCGGGCCGCATGGCTTGTCCACGAATCCCCCCCTTTCCCAAAGAGGGGGGGATTCCTTCCGGCTGACTGGGTGACGATGCCGGAAACAGGCCCTCCCTGGCCCTTGGCCGTTTGACCATCCCCGCTTGGACCGCCTGCCTGGGGGCCGTTCCTTCGACCCCGGAAACAAAAAAGCCCGTGCGCCCTCCAGCGAACCCCTAGGGGTTGCGGGAGGGCGCACGGGCTGGTTTTTTCGCCCCGGGTTGCCCTGGGGCGGGGATTTCCTGAGCCGGGAGCCTATTCCCCCTTCAGGTCCACGACGGCACCTTCCTCCTGGCCAAAGGCCTCGATGCTTTCCCGGATGGTGGTCAGGAGGCGTTCCTTCAACTCCGGGTCCAGGCTTTCCGGGGTGGCGTTGGACATCTTCAACAGGTCCGCCAGGACCAGGCGCTTTCCGGCCTGGTAGTCGGCCAGGTGCCCCAGGACCTCGTCCAAGGTCTCCTTGGCAAAGAGCTTGCCCGTGGTCCGGTCCCAGACCTCCCGGGTGCGGACCTTGAGCCTGTCCAGTTCCTCAGGCGACATGTCCACCCGCTTCAGGCCATACTTGACCAGGGCGTCCACGTAGCGCTCGTTGTCGGCCCGCACCAGGTTGCTGTACCGCCAGCCGAGCTCCAGGCGGCGCTTGAAGAACTCCTCTATGTATTCCTTGGGCTGGCTGTTCCAGGTCTCCAGGGTGAAGATGATGGTGGCCGGGGAGTAGCGGATCTTGATGGGGTTCACGTACCGGAGGGTGCTGTAGAGCTGGGCCCCCACCACGAACACCGCCGGCCCGATGGCCGCGTCCACCACCTTCTGGCGGATGGTGGTGGACATCTCCGGCACATTCACAGGCACCATGTCCGCCCCCAGAACGGACAGGAGTTCCTCCTCCATGGGGCCGTACCAGGTGAGGAACCGGCACTTGGCAAAATCCTCCACCGTGGCGATGGGGCGGTTCGCGGAGTAGATCTGGTCAAAGTCCTGGTCGATCCAGCCGACGAGGAAGAAGTCCTGCTTGGCGAAGAGGCGGTCAAAGGTGCCCTCCATCTTCACCCGGACGTAATCCACCTCCTGGTAGTTGCGGAACAGGAAGGGCAGCTCCAGCACGGCCATTTCCGGGCAGGCCTGGACCGTGCCTTGGGCCGAAAGTCCGGCCCCCTGGAGCTGGCCGATGCGGATCTTCTTGATGTAGTCCTCTTCATCCCCCATGACCCCGCCCCAGTAAACCTTCACCTTCAGGTTGCCCTTGGTGGTTTCTTCCATCACCGGGAAGATGACGTCCGTCATGTGTTTGGCCCATCCGATGCCGGCCGGGGCCAGGGTGGCGGTCTTCCAGAAGAGCTGCACGGGCTCCCCGGGGGCCGGGGCGGCCGCGCCGTCCTGGGCAAGGGCCGTGGCGGCCGCAAGGCAGAGGACCAGGAAAAGGGACGTAAGGAGTCTTGCGTGCTTCATGATGGCGCCTTTCGGGGGATGGAGTGAATCGAGAGCCCGCATGATAATGCAAACCCTCCTCAAAAAAAAGCCCCTTTGGGGCGGACGGATTTTTTCTCCGGCCGTCCTGTGGTACAAAAGGAAGCCGCCCGCCAGCGGCATGGGAAAACCGGGCACGCGGAGTGCTCCATGTCCGGGGAGATTTGGCTGAGGTTTGCAGGGAACGGGAATCCACCATGATCTGGTCCATCAAGGCAAACACCGCGCCCATTTTTTTCAGCAGCGGCCTGGCCCTTCTTTTGGCCCTGGAGCAGGTGACCCGGAAGAGGCCCAACAAAGCCAACCTCCTCTTTTCCTCCATCTTCCTGTGCTGCTTCGTCATCATCTGGGGCGCCGGGGTCGTGGCCAACCGCCTGCCCCCGGAAAAGCCCTGGACCATCTACCTCTTCTTCACGGCCATCTGCCTGGTGGGGCCGGTATACTACTTCTACTTCAACACCCTCCTCCACCCGGAAAAGCCCTTCCGCCTCTGGGAACTGGTCCATTTTGCCCCGGCCCTGGGCTCCTTCCTCATCGAAACCGGGTTCCAGGGCATGTCCACGCCCTTCAAGCAGGTCTGGCTGAACGAGATGTTCCAGGCGCCGCCCCGGCACATCATGGCCGTTATGGTCATCTGGGGGGCGTTCAGCGCCTTCGTCTACCTGGCTTACCTCCTCAGGAAGGACCTGGGCATGGTGTGGAGCGTCCAGGAGGTGAAGACCGAGCTGCGCCTCATCGTCATCATCAATTTTTTGGCCATACTGGCCGTGGTGACCCTGTTCGTGGGCTTCATGCTGCGGATTCCCTTCCTGTTCGTCACCGGCGGCAA
>JAHJUF010000103.1 GCA_018829095.1 Pseudomonadota bacterium
CGCCAGATTCAGAAATTCGAGCTGGCCTTTCAGGCCGGGCCGACCGGTCATATTCCTATCCAGTTTCCGAAGAAAGAACCATCCGCAGGGGAACCGAACCAGGGGAGACCGAACAAAACGGTTTCCTGCCCCGTGCTGTCTCTGACTTCAAAAGTCCGTAATTTCCAGTTGCTCAGATAAAAAAGAAGGGGCTTTCCATGCATGCACCGAAGCAACACAACCCCGGCGCGGCAAAACAGGTTATCGGTAAGAATTTTACCTTGCAAGGCAAAGGGAGTCAAGCAGGCCCGGAACTCCATGCCCGAAAACCCCGTGATTTTCCTGCCAGGATGGCGTTTCGGGCCTCTCCCGCCCGGGAGTACGCCGCTATATGGGGAATTTATGAATTTTATGCTGCGAATCCGCCCGTGGCAAGGCTTTTTGCGCGCCGAGGACCGGAAGCGCCGACTGTCAGGGCCAGGGAACCAGGGCAAGAATCGTGCTGGGGTGCTTGTCCGTGATCAGGAGAAAGCCCTTGCCCTCCAGGCGAGCCACGGCCTCCCAGTTCCGGGGGGTCCGGTCGTTCGCACCGGCCAGCCAAAGGACCGGGCCTTCCCCCACGCGGACCCGGCCGTTCTCCATGCACAAGGGAATGAGGCGTTCCCGGGCCACGGTTCCAGCCGCCTCCGGGGGTACGGGCCAGGGGTCCGGGCCAGGGGAAAGCTTTTCCACATCCCCGGGAAACAGGGTGTTCACCACCCAGAAGCAGCCAGCCTCATCCGGGGCCGTGGCGTCCGTGACCCGGTACTCCAGAAGGGGAAAGGGAGCGAACTCCTTCCGGGCCGGGGCGTCCCCTTCGGGATTCCACGAAAAAACCGCGGCCAGGGGCCGGGGATTCACATTTGCCCCATTGGCCTCGAACAGGGCCAAAATCGACGACCCCCGAACCACCAGGGCCTCGTGGGAGATGTTTTTCAACTGGACCTGGATGGGCACCCTGGCCAGGGTTTTGGGCAGGAGGCGGAGGGAAGGCTCCACGCCCTTCCCCATGACCCCGGAAACGAGCCAGGAGCGCATCCTTCCCTTTTTCCGGGCTTCGGCCAGGAGAAAAGCCCGGTCCCCGGAAAAGCCCAGGGCCTCCCATCCCTCGAAACCCGGCAGGGACGCCTCCACGCCTTGGGCATCAAAGGAGATGGGAAAAGGCTCCACCGGTGACGGGGGGTCGTGGACCAGGGACTCCCGGATGGAGGATTCCCGAAGCCCGAAAAGCCTGCCCTGGCCTTGGCCAGGCTTCCCGAAGCGCCCGGGGTACTGGGGCAGGATCACCAGGAGATCCCCCCACCAGGCCATGCCCGAGACCTCGGCACCGGGCGTGTTCAGCTCCCCGGCCAGGGGGATGGGAATGGGCGTGACCGCCAGGGAAGACAGGCCGCCCTCCCCTGCCACACAGACGCCGCCCGCAGCAAGCCCGGCGGCCAGGGCCACAAGGAAAAAAAGAAAAAGACGCGGTTTCATGACACAACGGTTCTCCCGGCCGATTGATCGCCGCATCAGCCTTCCATCACCCGGAAAAAACAGGGCCCGGTTTTCGGGGCCAGGCTGCCGGGCGGCAGGGCGGCTCCGGGGGCCAGTTCCTCCACGGGCCAGCCCAGGGCGGCGGCGGCCCGGGCGGCTTCCCCGGAAATCCCCGGCTCCCCGTCGGAGTCCACGCACAGGATGGTGAGGTCCAGGTTGAGACAGGCGGCCGGGAACAGCTCCCGGAGGTGGTGAAAAAGCGATTCGCCGTCCGCAGCCAGGACCACCCGGGCCCCGGGGGAACCCAGGGCCGCGCCCACGGCAAAGGGCAGGCCAGCGCCCGCGGCGGCCCGGCCCTGGGTGAGGAACGTGCGGAACGGGACGCTTGCGAGAAACGAGGCGGCGGCCAGGGCGGCCCGCCCATCCTCGGCCACCAGGATGTCCCCAACGGCGAGATCCCTTGCCAGGGAGCCCATGGCCGGAGCCAGCCCGGAAACCGGCCCGGCGGCCCCGGCGGCCAGGGTCCGGAGCCCGGCGCTGAATATCCGGCTCCAATTTTTCCGGCCGCCGATTTTGCTCATCCACGCCCGGGCCGCGCTCTCGGGGTCAGCCTGGACAGACAGGTATCCGGACCGCCGGACCAGGGCCCGGGGATCGGTCTCCACCTGGATCACGGCCAGGTTGCGCCGGGCGAGGTCCAGGATCTGGGCCGCGTCCGGGTCCATGCCCAGGACCACGAATCCGTCGGCCTGCTCCAAAAACCCCCGGACCCCCGGGGAACGGAACAGGACCAGGGACTGGCCCGCCCGGGGCCCGTAAGCGCCGGAACTGGCCCGGGTGGTCACCACCGGCGGCCCCAATTCCGCGAGGGAGTCCAGGACGCCCGGAAACCGCCCGGCCAGGCCCATGCTCTGGCCCAGGATCACCACGGGCTGTTTCCAGGTCTTCAACAGGGCCGCCGCCTCCCGGAGGGCTGCCGGGTCCCCAGGAACGGAAGCCGGGGCCCGGGTGTGTTCCACAGGCGGAAACAGGCGGGCGCGGCGTTTTTCCGTGAGGAATTTCCGGGCAAAGAGCACGTCCACGGGAAAGTCCAGATGCACGGGCCCCGGAACCCCGGCCACGGCCTCCCGGAAGGCGTGATCCACCAGGGACGGCACGCGGTCCCAGTGATGCCCGATGGCTGCAAACCGGGTCATGGGCGGGTACAACTCGTCCTGGCCGCAGGCCTGGAGGCTCTCCTGAAAGGGCCGGATCTTCCAGGACTGGACCTGGGGCGCCACGGACATCACAGGGAGGTAGTTCTGCCAGGCATAGAGGAGCCCGGCGGCCTCGTACACCACCCCCGCCCCCACGGTGGTCATGGAAACGCCGGGCCGGCCCGAGGCCGCCGCGTAGCCGCAGGCCATGAGGGGCGCCGAGGTCTCGCACCGGGGGGTCACCACCTCCATGTCCGGGTGGCGTCCCATGGCGTCGTACACGGTGGCCAGCTGGCCGCCGCTGATGGAAAAGACGTGCCGCGCTCCCTGGCGGGCCAAGGCCATGGCCAAAAGCTCCCCTCCGGTCACGAGTTTCATCGCCTGGCCCCTCCTTTCCGCGCCGCCCGCCGGGCCCCGGGGTTGATCCCCAGAAGGGCCTTTTGGATGTAGGCGGCCATGTGCAGGGTTCGGGAAAGACCCTGGCGCGACTTGGCCAGGCTTTTCAACAACCCGAAGGGAGAAAGGCTGGAAAAGACCCCCTGGAACTCCACCATGCCAAAGGACAGCAGGCTGTCCGGGAGGTTCTTCAGATCCGTGACGCAGTCCACCAGGGCCGGACCGTCCGAGGCCAGGGCCTTGTCCAGGGCCTTGTCCAGGGACCCGGGGTCCCGGACCCGCTCCGCCGGGATGCCGAAGCCCTTGGCCACCCGGGCGAAATCCGTGTCCGGCAGGTCGGTGCCCACGCACCGGCCCTCGAACAGGTTTTCCTGCAGGCACCGGATCATGTTCCAGGCGCTGTCGTTGTTCACCAGGATCTTCACCTTGAGGCCCAGGCGGGCGATGGTGGCAAGCTCCGAGATGGCATAAAGGGCCGAGCCGTCGCCGGTGACCAGGATCACGGTCTTTTCCGGCCGGGCCAGGGCCACGCCCACGGCGTAGGGCAGCCCGCCTCCCAGGGCGGCCATGCCAAAAGGGAAGAACGCCTGGCGGGGCGAGAGGCTCGGGGCGTACATGGCCCCGAAAAGGGGGGTGTTGCCCCCGTCCAGGACCAGGAGGTGGTCCTCCTGCCGGAGCCGCTCGGCCACGGCCATGGCCAGCCGCGCCTGATGGAGGCCGGGCCAGGGACCCAGGGCCACGCCCCGGAGGCGTTTTTCCCGCTCCTTTTTCAGGCCGGAGAGAAAGGCGGTCCACTCCCGCCAGGACTCCCGGCCCTGGAACCCTCCGGATTCCAGCTCGGCCCGGATCTGGGCCAGGGCGGTTTTGGCGTCCGCCACCACACCCACCTCGGGCCGGGGGTTCAGGCCGATCATGGAGGGGTCCACGTCCACGTGGATGACTTTTGCGTCCGCCGACCAGAGGGGCGGCAGGCCGAAACCCTCCAGGCCCGAGAAGGCCGCCCCCAGGGCCAGGATCACGTCCGCCTCCCGGATGGCGCAGTGGAACACCTCCCCGGCCGCGTAGCTGGGTCCGCCCAGGCAGAACTCGTGGTCCGCCGGGAGGGTGCCGATGCCGCCCATGGTGGTGGCCCCCGGAAGGCGGAACCGCTCCAAAAACCCCTGGACAGCCTCCGAGGCCCCGGAAGTCCGGACCCCGCCGCCGGAAAGGACCAGGGGCCTTTTGGCGCTCCTCAGAAGCTCCCCGGCCCGGCGCACCGAGTCCTTGTCCGCCGCTATGCGGGCCACGGAAACTTCCCTTTCCGGGGCCGGTTCCAACGGAGTCCCGGCCTCGGCCTCATCCAGGGTCTCCAGAACGCAACCGGCCGGGATCTCCAGGTGCACGGGCCCGGGCCGGCCGGCTGTGGAGCGGTCCAGGGCCTCGGCCAGGTCCCCGGCCAGGGCGGACGCCCCGGCCACCCGCTTCCGGTGCACGGTCACAGGCGCGTACACGGCCAGGGAGTCGAACCGGAACCGGTCCCAGCCCTGGTTCACGTCCGGGGGGGCATCCTCGGCCAGGGCCAGAGAAAGAAGGGGCGAGCGGTCGGCCCAGGCATTGGTCACCCCGGCCACCTGGGCCAGGTTCCGGCCGTGGGCGCCGGTGAAAACCGCCGCGTGAAGGCCGCTGGCCCGGATGTACCCATCGGCCATGAGGGCGGCCGCCGTTTCATCCCGGGCCAGGACCAAGCGGATGAACGCCTGGTTTTCCAGGGCCTCGTGCCAGGGTTCCAGACCCGGAGCGCGCACGGAAAAAACCCGGTGCACCCCCAGGCCCGCCAGGGTCCGGGAAAGGATTGGGGCTCCGGTGATCATGGTCATGGGATCCACCCCCAAGGAAGGGTTCACGGGGAAGGGACAGGTAAAGGGCATACCAGGAAAACAGACCCGCCCGCAAGCAGGAGAGCCCTCTCAAAAATTCTTCCTGCGCCCGGCTTTTCCGCTCCATCTCAGGGCAAAAGGCTTTTCAGGAGGGGTTTGATCCCGGTCAGGGTCCGGCCGGACCCGGCAACAGCGCGCAATGGATCATGAGCACGTTGGCCTCGGGGAGAAAGGAGAAACCGGGGCCGTCGCCATAGGCGAATCCCACGACCCGGGCCCGCCCTGTGAAGCCTTCCGGGCCGGGGAGGAGGTCCCCGGGGGTGAGGTCCCCGGGTTTCAACCCCACCAGGTGGCTCTCCGGCGTATGGACCCGAAAGAGGACCGTGGGCCGGGTATCGTCCGCCTCTTCC
>JAHJUF010000104.1 GCA_018829095.1 Pseudomonadota bacterium
CCGTTTTCCGCGTCCGGCAGGTCCGGGTTCAGGGCCAGGGCTCTTTCATATTCCTGAAAAGCTTCCTCTTCCATTCCCATGTGGGCCAGGGCATTGGCCAGGTTCACCCGGGAATGAGCGAATCCGGGGTGAATGGCCACGGACCGCCGGAGATGCTCCTCGGCTTCCCGGTATCTCCCTTCCTCGAACAGCGCTGCTCCCAAAAGGTTTTCCGTCAGCCAGTTTTCCCGGGTCACGGCCAGGGTGTGGGAAAACAGGGTCAGGCTGTTTTTCCAGTACCGGACCTGGGCGGCTGAGACCCCGGCCAGCCCGGTGACGCAGAGGGCCAGGAGTCCCACAGCGATCCCCCGGCGGACAGATAGGCGTCCCGCGAACTGCGCCCCGGCCCATGCGGCCATGAGGGCCAGTCCCGTGTGGGGTAGGTAGGTGAAGCGGTCCGCATAGGCCTGGACCCCGGACTGGGCCACGCCGGAAACCGGGAACAGGACTCCTAGGTAGAAGAGCCAGCCGACCAGGAGCCAGGGGGCCCTTTTCCGGGCCAGGACCACGGCTGCGGTAATGGCGGATAGTACCAGGGCCCCGGCCAGGATCGGGGCCGAGGTCAGGGAATAACCCGGGTGCGGGTAGACCACGGCCAGGGCAGTGGGCCAGAAAAACTTCCACAAGGACATGCTGTAGGCGTACAGGGAGTTGGACAGGCGGTCGGAAACGCCGAGTACGGAAACCGAGGTCAAAGCCCCGCTTTGGACCTGGGCCCACAGGGTGATCCAGGCCGCTCCGGCGCATAGGGCGAACAGGGGGGCTTTTTCCAGCACGAGGCGGAGGAAGGGCTCCCGCCCGGCCGGGTCCGCGTGGCCCCCGTACCGGCCCAGGGGCCAGTAATCCAGGATGAGGAGTACAAAGGGCAGGGTGATGACCATGGGCTTGGCCATGAGGCCCAGGGCGAAGCACACGGCCACGGTCAGGTAATCCAGGGGTTTCCTGGTACGGACGTAGCGGGAATAGGCCAGAAGGGCCAGGAACCAGAACAGCCCGGAAAGCACGTCCTTTCGTTCCGTGATCCAGGCCACGGACTCCACCCGCAGGGGATGGGCCGCGAACAGGAGCGCGGCTGCCAGGGCGGGCCAAAAAGACCCGGTCAGGAGATACAAGGCCCAAAAACAAAGCACGGCGCAGGCCGCATGGAGGATCACATTGGTGACGTGAAACCCGCCTGGGTTCATGCCGTACAACTCATGATCCAGGGCCAGGGAAAGGAAGGTGACCGGGAGCCAGAAACCCACATGGGTGCCCAGGAATGCCTGGCGCAAACCCTGACCCGACAGCCCGTGGATCACCACCGGGTTTTCCAGGACCGTGTCCGGGTCATCGTAGCCTACGAAATCGTATCCCCCCACAGGCCAGTAAATCGAGGCCACCAGGGCAACGAGAAGGAGGCTGGCTGCCAGTACGGACCGGGAGCGGAGTCGGGGTTGGGTGGGCATGGGGCTCACGGACCTTCCGGGGCAGGCGGCCCATCCGGTTTGTCGGGTTGAAGCGAAAGTCTCTCGGCCGTGGAAAAATACCGGGCAGCCAATTCCTGGTTCCCCTGGCTCTCGGCAGCCTGGGCCAGGAAGAGCCAGGCCTGGGGGCCCTTGTCCCGGGCAAAATCCGGGTCCAGGGCAATGACCCGGCCCAGATGGAAAAATCCGGCTTGGCGTTGTCCCAAGGTCAGGAGCAGGGCTCCCAGGGCATACTGGGCCTCCGCCATGTCCGGGGCGAGTTCCACGGCCCGGGACAGGTTCTGGAGCGCTTCCCGGGGCCGGTTCAGGTGAATGAAGGCAATGCCCAGATTCTTGCGGGCCGGAGCGAAATCCGGATTCTTCAGCAGGACCAGCCGGAACCGGTTGATAGCCTCCTGGCTCTCCCCGGCGTTCAAAAGATCGAGACCCAGGGCGTTTATGATCTCAGGATTTTCGGGAAACCGGGCCGTTGCTTCTTTAAACAGGTCCAGAGCCTCCCCGGTCCGGCCGGTCTCGTCCAGGAGGAAGCCCAGGTTTAGCCAGGCGTCGGCGAAATCGGGGTCCTGGGAGATGACCTCCCGGAACAGGGCCTCGGCCCGGGAATTTTGCCCCAGTTCTTTTTCGGCCAGGGCGAGGTTCACGGAGAATTTGGACTCCCCGGGCCGGATCTTCAGCGCTTTTTCGTACTGAATCACCGCCTCTTGTCCCTGTCCGTCCGCAAGGAGCGCGTTTCCCAGGTTGGCGTGGGCCACCCAGTTGTCCCGGGTCACCTCGAGGGCCCGGCTGAACACGCTGCGGTCATCCTTCCAATATTGGACCTGGACCAGGGAACCGGCCCCCAGCACGGCCAGGACGGACAAGGCGGCTGCGTAACGGGGCAGGGGACCGAGCTTCCATCGGGCGAACAGCCGGTCGCCCCCCCATGTAGCCAAAATGTACAGGCCGATGGAGGGGAGGTAGGCGTACCGGTCCGCCATACGGTGGGGGCCGATAACCACGAGTCCGATGGTGGGAAAGAGCACTCCCAAAAACCAGAACCAGCCCACGGGCCAAAAGGGCGCGCGTCGGCTGAACACCAGTGCCAGAAGGGTGACCCCGGCCAGGAAGGCCAGGGCCAGGGCGGCCTGGGTCAGAGATGGCGAAAAGTCGTAGGGATAGACAATGGCCAGGTTCACGGGAGCCAGGGCATGGCGCACATGGTCCAGGTAGGCGATGAGCGAGGAGGCCACACGGGTGGACAGGGGAATGCCCACAAAGGCCGTGCCCTCCATCTCGGGCATCTGGACCATCCAGGCTGCGACGCTGGCTCCAAGGGCCAGGACCAGGAAAGGAACCTTTTCCCGGACAAGCCCGGAAATTTTGCCCAGGGAAGGTCTTTCCCCCAACCGGCCCAGAGGCCAGTAATCCAGAAGCAGGAGCACAAAGGGGAAGGTCACCATGGTGGGCTTGGACATGAGGCCCAGGGCATAGAACACAAGCACCGTAGCGTACCGGCCCCGGCTGCGGCTTTTGGCGTAGCGCGCGTAGGCCCATAGGGAAAGCATCCAGAAAAGCCCCACCATCATGTCCTTGCGCTCGGACACCCAGGCCACGGACTCCACGTGCATGGGGTGCAGGCCGAACAGTCCGGCCGCGAAGGCGGCTGGCCCGGCCCGGCCGGTGAGGGCGGTCAGGGCCAGGAACAGGAGCAGGGTGTTGGCCGCGTGGAACAGGGTGTTTCCCAGGTGATACGCGGCCGGATTTTCCCCGGAGACCTCGTAATTGGCCAGGAAGGACAGCCAGGTCACGGGGACCCAGTAGTTGGTCTGGGCGGTGGCTCCGGTGAAAGCCCAGGCCAGTCCGGCGGGAGATAGCCCCTTCCGGATGTCCGGGTTGTTCTCCACGTACAGGGGATCGTCGTAGGACAGGAATTCGAAATGCCGGGTCTGGGCGTAGACAGCCACAACCGCCAGGACCAGGAGCAAGCCAACGGTCCGGATGAACCGGGAGGATGAGGGGGCGTTTTTCAATTCGCTCGTGACATGGGGGCAAGGGTGTCGGACCCCGGGGCGCCGGGGCCAGGAAAATGAAATTTTGTCCAAAATCTAAAACTAACAGCCGGAGGCCAGGGAGGCAAACCGTTTTTCCGGCCCGGCCTTTTTCACGCCGGGCGGGGAATTTGGCCGCCCAAGGCCTGTTGCCTGGCGGGGCGGACCCGGGTATAGTGTCAAATCGCGGATTCACGTGAGGGCAGGAACAAACGGGGCTTTCCCCGGCCCCGGGGACCCGGGGGGTGCCGGTATTTGGCTGGCATGGAACCTGCAATTTTAGCCGGACGCCCGAAGAATCCAGACATGACTCTTTGTCTTCTCCTGACCGCATGGGATTGCCAATGAATCCAACCGCACCCGCCCCGCGCCTTTCCGTGGTCATCCCCCTCTACAACGAGACCCGATGCCTCACGGAAAATCTGGCCAGGACCCTGGAGTACCTGGAGGGCCGTGGGGAATCCTTTGAAATCGTTTTGGTGAACGACGGCAGCCTGGACGAGACCTCGCGCCTCTGCGAAGAGGCCGCCAGCCGTCACCCCCAGGTGAAGGCCCTGGGTTATTCCGTGAACCGGGGCAAAGGGTATGCGGTAAAAACCGGGGTCCTTGCCGCCCTCGGGGACCGGGTGCTTTTCATGGACGCGGACCTGGCTGTGCCCCTTTCCTACATCGAGCCCTGCGTCCAGGCCCTGGATCAGGGAGCGGACCTGGTGCTGGCCAGCCGCCACGCCCAGGGCGCCTCCATCCAGGTTCCGGAATCCTTTGTCCGGCGTTTCATGGGCGAAGTCTTCCGGCAGATCTGCAAATGGGGCCTGGGCCTCAAAGTGACCGACGTGACCTGCGGACTCAAGGGATTCACCCGGGAAACCGGCAAGGAGATTTTTCCCCGCTGCCAGGTGGAGCGGTGGTCCTATGACGCGGAAATCATCCTCCTGGCCCAGGCTTTGGGGAAGAAGATGGCCGAGGTGCCGGTGACCTGGTTCCATAGCCGGGAATCCGCAGTGCGGGTGGGGAGGGATGCTGTGGAATCTTTCGTGGACCTCCTGAAGATCCGCTGGCGCATCCTCTTCGGGCGATACGGACTTTAGCCCTTGGCGGCCATGATCTTCCCAGAGGAGAAAGGCGACCTTCAGGACAGGGGGCTTTCCTTTTCCCGGCGGTTCGTGCTCCTCGGGGTGATCCTCCTCCTGACCGCCCACCTTGCCCTGGCCGCCTCCAGCGCCCTCAGGAAGTCCGAAACCTCGGACGAGCCCATTCACCAGGCCGGGGGCTACACCTACTGGGACCGAAACGACTATCGCCTCCAGCCGGAAAACGGCAACCTCCCCCAGCGTCTCACTGCCATCCCTCTCCTTTTCAAGTCCGTGCGATATCCCTACGGTTCCCTGGCCTGGCAGGTGGCCAATCTCTGGGAGACCGCCTTCGAGTTCTCCTACCAGTCCGGCAATCCCACGGACTTCATGAGGTTTTCCGGGAGGCTCATGATCATGTGCCTCTCGGTCCTCCTGGGCCTTTTGGTGTTCCTGTGGTCCAGGAGTCTTTTCGGGCCCGCCGGGGGACTGGTTTCCCTTGCCCTGTACGCCTTTTCCCCCAGCATGCTGGCCCACGCCCGGTTCATGACCTCGGATCTGGCGGCAGCCCTGTTTTTTCTGGCGGCCGTGGGCATGACCTGGCGGGTCCTCACCCGGGCCGGATGGGCGAACCTCCTGGTATCGGGCCTGGCTCTGGGCGCGGTGCTGGTGTCCAAGGCCTCCGGGGTTTTCATCCTTCCCATGGCCGGGCTGATGTTCGCGGGACGATGCCTGTCCAGAACCCCTTTTTTCTTTTTCGGGAGGGAATGGTTCACCCGGCGTCAAAAGGCCCTGGTCCTTTCCGTTGTCCTGGCCGTCCAGGGGTTCATCGCCCTGGGGGTGGTCTGGGGGTTCTATGGTTTTCGTTTCGCCATGACCCAGGACCCGGCCTACCAGGAGATCCTGGCCGAAAACTGGGACAAGGAGTTGGGAGAGGCCGGAGGGTTCGAGCCGGGCATCCGGCTCCTTCGGGATCACAAGGCCCTGCCTGAGGCTTACCTCTACGGTTTCACCTACGTGCTGACCCATTCCAAAACCCGGCGGGCGTTTTTGAATGGGGAGTACTCCACCACGGGGTGGCCGGGCTTCTTCCCTCGGGCTTTCGGGATGAAGACGCCGGTGGTGGTATTCCTTTTTCTGGCCGGAGCCGGGTGGGGGCTCTGGGCCGGGCGGCGGCGCATTTCCTTTACCCGCCTCGCGCCCCTGGCGGTCCTGTTCCTGGTCTACGCCGGGTTTTCCATCACCAGCCACATCAACATCGGCCACAGGCACATCCTGCCCCTGTATCCGGTGCTTTTCATCCTGGCCGGGGCCTCGGTCCTGGCCCTGGAAAACCGTCCCCGGCTGGCGTTTCCCGTCCTTGCCGCGCCCCTGGTCCTCCTGGCTGTCCAGGCCTTGATGATCTGGCCCCATTACCTTGCTTTTTTCAATGTTCTGGCCGGTGGCCCCCAAAAGGGATACCAGCACCTTGTGGACAGCTCCCTGGATTGGGGGCAGGACCTCCCGGCCTTGAAGGAATGGCTGGACCGCGACCTGGGCCCGGACAACACCAGCGTGCCCGTGTACCTGGCCTACTTCGGATCGGCCAGCCCCATGCATTACGGCCTGGACCCGTATTTCCTCCCCAGTTACAGCAGCGCCGCCGTGTATGACCCCCGATCCAGGCCCGAGCCCTGGAAACTCACGGGCGGCATTTTTTGCCTGAGCTCCACCCTGCTCCAGCAGGTCTACACAGACACCTTTGGGCGCTGGTGCGAGCCGTATGACCGGGCTTTTCGGATTTCCCGGTTTGTCTTTCTCCGATGGTTGGACTCCCTGAAGGACCCGGCCGCCGCCCAGGCCCTGATCCAGGAGATGGGTGGGGAGGAGAGGGTACGGGAAGTTCTGGACGACTACAAGCGCCTTCGGTTCGGCCGGCTCTGCCATGCGTTGCGTAAAAGGAAGCCCGACGGCTTTGCCGGATATTCCATCCTCATCTATAGGGTCTATTATCAGGACCTGGAGCAAATTCTTGCCGCACCGGCCGGGAACCTGCCCCAGGACCCGGGGATCCTGGGACCCATGCCCGAATTGTTGAACAAGTGGATGAACTATCCCGACCCTCTGAAAACAGAGGGGACCGCTTCATGAATGCCATGATCGAAAAAAGCGACCCCTCCCCGGCCCCGGAACCCATGCGGGAGCGGGTGGTGTTCTACTTGATCCTGGCCTTGGTCCTGGCCCACGCCCTCCTGGCGGCCACCAGTTCCCTAAAAAAATCCGGAGCCTTTGACGAGGGCATCCACCTTGCGGCGGGAAACAGCTACTGGACCCGAAACGACTTTCGTCTCCAACCGGAAAACGGCAATCTCCCCCAGAGGCTGGCCTCCTTGCCCCTGCTTCTCCTGAAACCCGCCTTTCCGGACACGGGCGACCCGGCCTGGCAAAACGCCGAACAATGGGAAATCGCCTATCGCATGATGTACCTCATGGGCAACGAACCGCGCATCCTGCTCTTCTGGGGCAGGATGACCATCCTCGCGCTCTCTGTGGCCCTGGCTCTGGTGGTGTTCTTCTGGTCCAGAAGCCTTTTCGGCGCGGCCGGGGGGCTGGTGTCCCTCGCCTTGTACGCCTTTTCCCCCACCATGCTGGCCCATTCCCGTTTGATCACCTCGGACATGGCGGCCGCCCTGTTCTTCCTGGCCTCAACAGGAATGCTCTGGCGGATGTTCACGCGAGTGGATATCGTGAGCCTGGCTTTTACCGGGCTGTTGGCGGGGTTGCTCCTGGTCTCCAAGATGTCCGGCCTGATCATCCTTCCGGTGGCCCTGGTCCTTCTGGCTTTCCGGGTGAAATCCAGAAAACCCCTGGAAATACATCTGGTTCGGACCTGGATCATCACCCGCCGGGCCCGGAAGGGGCTTATCCTGTTCGCCTTTTGCATAGTCCAGGCCGCCGTGGCCTGGGGCGTGGTGTGGGGCTTTTACGGGTTCCGGTACCAGGCCTTTGCCGAACCTTCCGGCCGGTTCCAGAGCACTTTGGAAGCGGAGGTCGAAAAGCTCGGCCCCACGGGATATGGCATAGAGTTCCTCCGGGACAACAAGCTGCTCCCCGAGGCGTATCTCTATGGCCTGGCCTATGTCTCGTCCCATTCCCAGGTACGCCGGGCCTTCATGAACGGCCGCTACAGCCTGGAAGGGTGGTGGACTTTCTTTCCCTTCGCCTTCCTGGTGAAAACCCCCCTGCTGGTCTTTTTGTTCCTGCTGGCTGGGGCAGGGGGGCTGGCTCTCCTGTGGCCCCGGGGGAACCTGACCCGGCTCCTCCCCCTGGCAGCCCTGTTTGTTGTCTATTGGCTGTTCTCCATCCTGTCCCATCTGAACATCGGGCACCGGCACATCCTGCCCACCTATCCGGTGCTGTTCATCCTGGCCGGTGCCTCGGCTCTCTGGGTCCAGAAATTCAAGCCCGCCATCCCGGTTTTGGCCTTGGGCCTGGGTCTTTTCCTTTTCCAGTCTCTCTGGGTGTGGCCCCACTACCTTTCCTTCTTCAATCTGGCTTCCGGGGGGCCGAAAAACGGGTACAAACTCCTGGTGGACTCCTCCCTGGACTGGGGCCAGGATCTGGTCTCCCTGGCTGGTTGGCTGGAGGAAAGGGGGCTTGCCTGGCAGAACCGGATTCCCGTGTACCTGTCCTACTTCGGCACGGCCAGCCCCAACGAATGCGGACTGGATCCCTTGTGGCTGCCCAGCTTCTGCGCGGCCGGGCTCTTCGATCCCAGGGCCCGGCCCGAACCGTGGAAACTCACGGGAGGGATCTACTGCATCAGCGCCTCTCAACTCCAGCAGGTTTACAACGACACCTTCGGCCGCTGGTCCCGGTCCTACGAAACCGCCTACCAGGACGCCAGGAGGGTTCTCCTGCGGTGGTCGGCAAGCCTGGCCGACCCGGACGCCATGGACCGGCTGATCTACGACCTCGGGGGGGAGAAGGTCCTGATCCAGGCTCTGGATGATTACAAAAGGCTCCGCTTCGGCCGGCTCTGCCTTCACCTTCGCCAGCGCGAGCCGGACGCCTTTGCGGGATGGTCCATCCTCATCTACGAGGTTCCCTACAAGGAATTGGACCAGGCCTTGTCCGGGCCTCCGGCCGAGGTCTATGAGGACCCGGGTATCATGGGCAGGCTGCCCGCTGGTGAACTGAAGTGGATCTACTACTGAAACCGGGCCTTCCCGAGGCGTGGGGCCGGACGCTTTCTGGTCCAGGGGGTTTGCCTCCTGCTCGGGGCCCATTTCCTTCTGGCCGCCACCAGTGTCCAGCACAAATCCCACGTATTTGACGAGATGACCCAACGCCGGGGTGAAGGGATTGGAGGACCTGGGGCCAGCAAGGGGGGGATCTTCTCGACAAACTTTAAACAATCTGTTTTATTTGTTAAATATCAGCTGGTTATTGTTATATTGCAACTCGGCGCCCTCTCTCTCCCTCCAAAAATAGGCCGTTGCGAAACCCCCTGGCTTCTGGTATCCATGCCCCACTATGCCAAACCGAAACCGGAGGGCCCATGATCAAAATATCCCCTGAAGAAGCCTATTCCTTTGACGATGTCCTGCTCTTGCCCGCCTACTCGGACGTGATTCCCAAGGATGTGGACGTGCGTACCCGGCTGACCCGCAACACCAGCCTGAATATCCCCATCGTGAGCGCGGCCATGGACACCGTGACCGAGGCCCAGGCAGCCATCAGCATGGCTCGGGAAGGTGGGATCGGGTTCATCCACCGGAACATGTCCGTCCGGGATCAGGTCCTGGAAGTGGACAAGGTGAAAAAGTCCGAGAGCGGCATGATCGTGGACCCGGTCACCATCCATCCGGACAGGCTGGTGGGCGAAGTCCTGAAGCTCATGGAGAAGTTCCGCATCTCCGGCGTGCCCGTGACCAAGGGAAACCAGCTGGTGGGCATCGTCACCAACCGGGATCTCCGCTTCGAGACCGACCTGGAAAAGAAGGTCTCGGACGTCATGACCAAGGAGAACCTGGTCACGGTCCCCGAGGGAATCAATCTGGAGGAGTCCAAGAAACTCCTTCACCAGCACCGCATCGAAAAGCTCCTGGTGGTGGGCCCCGAGGGCAAGCTGGTGGGCCTGATCACCATCAAGGACATCGAAAAGATTCGCAAGTATCCCAACGCCTGCAAGGACAAGATCGGCCGGTTGCGCTGCGGCGCGGCCGTGGGGGTGGGGCCGGACCTCATGGAGCGGGCCGAGGCCCTCTACAAGGCCAGCGCCGACGTCATCCTTATCGATTCCTCCCACGGGCACTCCGATAACGTCATTTCCGCGATTCGCAAACTGAAAAAGACTTGGCCGGACATGGATCTGGTGGCTGGAAACGTGGCCACGGCCAAGGGCGCGGAGGACCTCATCGAGGCCGGGGTGGATGCGGTGAAAGTGGGCATCGGTCCAGGGTCCATCTGCACCACCCGGATCGTGGCCGGCATCGGCGTACCCCAGGTCACGGCCATTATGAGCTGCCGATCCGTGTGCAACAAACACAACATCCCCCTCATCGCGGACGGGGGCATCAAGTTCTCCGGGGACGTCACCAAGTCCATCGGCGCCGGGGCCCACTGCGTCATGATCGGAGGACTTTTCGCAGGCACCGAGGAAAGCCCGGGGGAAATCATCCTGTTCCAGGGCCGCTCCTACAAGGTGTACCGGGGCATGGGTTCCATCGAGGCCATGAAAAAGGGATCCAAGGACCGGTACCACCAGGAGGACGTGGTGGAGGATGAAAAGTTCGTGCCCGAAGGCATCGTGGGCCGGGTTCCCTACCGGGGTTCGCTGGCGGCCAACGTGCTCCAACTCGTGGGAGGCCTGCGTTCGGGCATGGGTTACTGCGGGTGCCGCACCATCGAGGAACTTCGGGAAAAATCCCGGTTCGTGAAGATCACCGCGGCTGGCCTGAAGGAAAGCCACGTCCACGACGTCATCATCACCCAGGAAGCCCCCAACTACCGGATGGACTGAGAAACCCCCGGGAAAGAAGGCGGCCGGCATCATCCAGACTGACCGGCCGCCTCCTTTCCCGCTTGTTGACCTTCCCTCCCCGGATTGCCTTTGCCTGAAACAGATCCCGGGGTATGTTTTTTTTCGTTTTCCCTTCCATTTCATTAAAACCCCGGCCCCCTTGGGATCTCCATCATGAGCGACTTTGTTCATCTCCACGTGCATACCGGCTATAGTCTTCTGGACGGGGCCATCCCCGTGGACCGTCTTGTGAAACGGGTGGTGGAACTTGGCATGGACAGCGTGGCCATCACGGACCACGGCTCCATGTTCGGGGTCATGGATTTCTACCAGCAGGCCAGGGCGGCGGGCATCAAACCCATCGTGGGCTGCGAATGCTACATGGCCATGGGCAGCCGCCTGGACAAGACCAGCGCGGACAAGGGCCGTTTTCATCTGGTTCTCCTGGCCAAGGACATCATCGGCTACCGGAACCTATGCAAGCTGGCCTCCTCCGCGTACCTGGATGGTTTTTACTACCGCCCGCGCATCGACAAGGAACTTCTGGCCCAGCATAGCGAAGGCCTGATCGCGCTTTCGGCCTGTATGCAAGGGGAAATCCCCCAACTCCTCAAGGAAGGGGACCCCAAAAAGGTCGAGGAGGCGGTCCGCTTCTATCAAGGGCTTTTTGGCGAGGATGGGTTTTACCTGGAGATCCAGAACAACGGCATGGAGGAACAAGAGCCCTTGAACCGGGCCCTGGCCGATCTGGC
>JAHJUF010000105.1 GCA_018829095.1 Pseudomonadota bacterium
ATTGGGAACGTGAAGTATTTCACAAATAGGGAGAAAAAAGGGGCCGCCTTGCGGCGGCCCCTTTTTATCAGCGGATTAGTGGCCGCCCAGCAGACCGGCGATGGTGGCCGCCTGGGGATGAGCGAAAATGAGGATCAGGGACACAACCAGGGCGTAAATACAAAGGGACTCGATCATGGCCAGACCGATGAGCATGGTCACCGTGATTTTGCCGGAGGCCTCGGGGTTGCGGGCGATGCCCTCAACGGCGCTCTTGAGGCCCATGCCCTGTCCGATGCCGCAGCCAAAGGCCGCGATGGCGATGCCAAAGCCCGCCGCAGTCACCGCGGCGATGAAAAATTGCAATGCTTCCATGGTTCTCCTCCTTGGGATGTGATGGTGTTTTTCTCCAGGGCTTCTTCCAAAAACCCGGACAAACAAGCGGAAAATCCGCAGTCAACCAGCTTAGTGCGCGTGCTCCATGGCTCCGGCAAAGTACATGATGGAGAGCATGAAGAACACGAAGGCCTGGACTCCGGCGACCAGGACGCCCAGGGCCATGATGGGCAGGGGGGCGAAGAACGCGCCGGCCAGGAAAAACAGGATCATGAGCACCAGCTCGTGCCCCATGAGGTTTCCGAAAAGACGGAAGGACAGGGACAGGACCCGGGCCAGGTGGCTGATGATCTCGATGGGCAGGAACAGGGGGATCAGGGGCCACATGGGGCCGATGAAGTGTTTGTAGTACTTGGCTCCATGGTACTTGATCCCGATGAAGTGGGTCATGAAGAAGACCACCAGGGCGCAGGAGACCGTGGTGTTGATGTTGGCGGTGGGAGGAAAGAACCCGGGGATGAGGCCCATGAGGTTGCCCACCAGGACGTAGAGGAAAATCGTGGCGGCAATGGGGAAGAGCCAGCGGCCCTCTTCGCCGGTGATGTCCACCATGAACTCCTCCAGACCGCTCACAAAAAATTCCATGGCGTTCTGGGCTTTCCCGGGAATGATCTTCACCGCCCTGGCGCAGATGAAGCCCATGATGATCAGGATGGCCATGACCACCCAGGAGTAGATGACGTGCAGGTTTCCATGGGCGAAATGGCCCAGGCCTATGGCCTCGAAAAGCTTGGGGAAGATGAGAAACGGATGTCCCACTTAACTCGCCTCCTTGCAGAGATGGTGTTTCAGTTCGTTGGCCAGGGCCAGGAAGAGGCTCGCCACCACCATGGAAAGGCCGATGAACAGGCCGATGGGGTGGACCAGCCGCCCGGCGATGAGCAACCCTATGATGACGGCGCTCACGGCGAAGCGTAGGTAATATTTGGCCAGGACCGACCCCGGTGTGGCCAGTTGTCCGGGGTTCAAGCTCCTTCTCAGGGTGCGGGAGAGGAGCGTGAAGTTTATGGTGACGATGAGCCCTCCGGCGGCGATGCCGGAGGCGAAGGGCACGGACGTGAAGGCGAAGCCGGCCGCCGCGCAGACCACAAGCAGGAGCCAGCTGGCCCGGGTCACGAACTGCACGATGCGCTTTTCGGTTTCCATGTCCGCCATGATCACATTTTCCGGCTCTTTTTGATGGCCAGAAGGATGTTCTTGAATCCCGCCGCAATGCCCAGCCCCAAAAAGACCAGGGTGAACACGGGCGCCGCGTTCGGCATCTTGCGGTCCAACCAGATCCCGATGCCCAGTCCGATGACAATGGACAGGGACACCGACATCCCGAGGCTGCCATGGACCGCGATTTCGCGGAGAAACTTTCTGTTTTCCTTCTTCATGGCGTCCGGTCCGTTTCCAGGTTCGACACGGACCCACCCTTCCAGAAAACAGGCGACGAACCGTACCAAGGCAAAAGGGGATAGTCAACCAAAAATGGCATGTTTTCCCCAGCCGGTAGTCAAAGGCCCGATGGGTGGGCTCCCAGGTCACGGATCCTTGCCCGGCAAGGCTTTTGGCCTTCCATCCAGCCCCCGGGCCGGACGGTTTTCCTCACGGGTTTCCTTCCTTTTTACTCCACCAGGGCGCTTCGGGCCGCCCGGATGGTCCGGTCCACGTCTTCGTCCGTGTGGGCCGCCGAGACGAACCAGGCCTCGAACTGGGAGGCGGGCAGGTACACGCCCTGGTCCATCATGGCCCCGTGGAACCGGGCGAACCGTTCCCGGTCGGATTGGGCAGCTTCGTTCCAGTTCCTCACAGGTCCGGGGTTGAAGAACAGGGTGATCATGGAGCCCACCCGGTTCACGCAGGCCCGGGCGTCGGATTCGGCGATGGCCTGGTTGAGCCCCTGCTCCAGGCGGGCGGACCGGGCCTCCAGGATTTCGTAAATTTTCCGGCCCGGATCGGCCAGGACCGAAAGAGCCGCGAGGCCCGCGGCCATGGCCAGGGGATTCCCGGAGAGGGTTCCTGCCTGGTACACGTTCCCCACGGGCGCGATGCGCTCCATGAGGTCCCTCCTTCCGCCATAGGCTCCCACGGGCAGGCCGTGGCCGATGACCTTGCCCAGGCAGGTGAGGTCCGGGGTCAGGCCGTAGAGTTCCTGGGCTCCCCCCAGGGCCAGCCTGAATCCGGTCATGACCTCGTCGAAGATGAGCAGGCATCCGTGTTGGTCTGCCAGTTCCCGGAGCCCGGCCAGAAATCCCGGGGCCGGAGGAACCACGCCCATGTTCCCCACCACGGGCTCCACGATGATGCAGGCTGTTTCACGGCCCACTTTTTCCAGGGCCCCGGCCAGGGCATCGAGGTCGTTGTAGGGCAGGGAAAGGGTGAGGGAGGCCGTGGCTTCCGGGATGCCCGGGGAGCCCGGGATGCCCAGGGTGGCTACTCCGGAGCCCGCAGCCACCAGGAGGCTGTCCGCGTGGCCGTGGTAGCAGCCGTCGAACTTGATGACCCGGTCCCGGCCCGTGGCGGCCCGGGCCAGGCGGATGGCGCTCATGGCGGCCTCGGTGCCGCTGTTCACCATGCGCACCATTTCCATGGAAGGCACGGCGTCGCACACGGCTTGAGCCAACTCCACCTCCAGGCGGGTGGGGGCGCCGAAAGAGGTGCCCGACGCCAGGGCCCCGGCCACGGCCGCCACCACCTCCGGGGGCCGGTGGCCCAGGATGAGGGGACCCCAGGAGCCCACGTAGTCCAGAAAGACGTTTCCGTCCACGTCCGTCATGCGGCAGCCATCGCCTGAGGCGATGAACCGGGGGGTTCCCCCCACGGAACCCCAGGCCCGCACCGGGCTGTTCACCCCTCCTGGAATGAGGGCAAGGGCTTGTTGCATCAGGCTTTTCGACTCATCGAGCTTCATGTTTCCTCCGGGAGATGAGCGCTCCGGTTCGGTCCCCTGTCAGATGGGCGGAACCTATCAAGGCCCGGGCTCCCGGTCAAGGCCGCAAGGGCAAGGAAAAATGGAGTCCCCATGCGGTCCGATCTTGTGCAAATCCTAAAGTATCTGGTACTTCTAAGATGCCGGGCGCAATGATGTGTCCGCGCAGCCCCCGGGACGCCACCAATTGAAGGATTTTCCATGGACCTGGACAAGAAACCCGATCGCCTGAGCAAGTTCCTGGACTACGTGCTGACCCGCAGGCCCGATGAATTCGGCCTGATCCCGGACCCGGAAGGGTGGTTCCGCGTCAAGGAACTCCTGAAGGCCCTGTCCGAGGAGCCGGAATGGCGTTACGTGCGCCGCTCCCATCTCAACGAGGTCCTTTTGTCCGCGCCCGGCGCGTCCATCGAAATGACGGAAAACCGCATCCGGGCCAGGAATTCTTCCCCGGCCGGGCCTGCTTCCGGCCCCCTTCCCAAGCTCCTGTATGCCTGCGTGCGGGCCAAGGGGTATTCCCCTGTCCTGGAACGGGGCCTTTTGCCCTCGGGAGATCAGCCCGTGGTCCTGGCCACCACCCCGGAGATGGCCCTGCGGATGGGCCGCCGCCGGGACCCCAACCCGGTGCTCCTCACGGTGAACACCGCCCAGGCCCAGGACGCCGGGGCGGCCTTCGCCCCCCGGGGCGAACTCCTCTACACGACCGGCTCCATCCCCCCGGGCTCGTTCATGGGTCCATCACCGGGCAAGGCCGCAGCCGAGGTTCGGGACAAAAAGCCCAAGCCTCCCCCGGAACCCCGGGAAAGGGAATGGGGCAGCTTTATCGTGGAGCCCGCCGAGATCATTCGCGCCCCGGAATCCTTGGACAAGAAGGGACGCAAGAAGCGGGGCTGGAAGGAGGATGCCCGCATGATCCGGAGGCGGGGAAGCAAGGAGGAAGAAGAGTAGGGGGCTGTTTTTCTCCGTTTTTTCCAAGGGGGACAGGCGGGATGGATCCCAAGCCGTTGAAGGCAGGGGGGGGATCCCGTCTGTCCCTCGTTTTTCAAGGGGGGCTATAATTCTGACAACCGCTTGATGTAATCTGCGTGCTCCGCGGTTTCCTTGTTTTTTGAATCCACCCGAATGAAGGCAACCTTGACGGCCTCGTAACAAGGCGAAAAGCTAGGATCTTCGTCATTTCTGCAAAATCGGGAATCCGGTTTTTTCAAAGGGTTATGGCCCACCGCTTTCGCGGGGATGACGAACATTTTGGCTTTTTGCGAACTCATCAACCTTGATGAGGCTGCAACAAGTCCTGAAACAACTCTCACCGTCACCCCGGCGAAGGCCGGGGTCCAGTCTTTATCAATAGATTACAAAGACCCTGGATCCCGGCCTTCGCCGGGATGACGACTTGTTGCAGGGTCGTCAACCTTGTATCAGGGCTGTCCCGCGATGCTTTCCAGGAAGGCCGGGATCTCCGGGTTCACCTCGCCGCCGGGTTCCTGGCGGGGGTGGTGGTCCGTCAGCTTCAGGTAGCCCCGGGCGTCGTCCGGGCGCAACAATCCCTGGCTGTTCACCTGTTCCAGGCACCAGAGGAAGAAGTCCTGGCGGTCCAGGTCCCGGACCGGGGCCCGCTTGTGATCCGGGTAGTGGAGGGCGGACTGGAGACCCAGGACGGGGTTGGCGATGCCGTCGGTGGTGATGATGAGGGCCGTGGTCCACAGCTCCCGCAGGAGCAGGGCCTTCAGGTTGCCGTAGCCCGGGTTCCCCTCGGCGTCGGCCCGGCGGTCGCTGGAGGCGGTTTCGAACCGGAACATGAGGTACAGGGCCTCTTTCTTGTCCTCGCTCACGTTGTCCAGCTGGCCGGTGCCCTTGACGAAGACTCCGGGCATCTCCTTGATTTTTTGGAGGATGTCCCCGGAGGTTTTTGCCTCGGCCAGGGCCGGTTGAAGGCCCAGAACCAGGAAGGCGGACAGGAAGAGGAAAAGGACACGGATTTTCATGGATGGCTCCTTGGATCCCGGTTCATGGGTCCGGCGGGGGGCTTCCCTGGTTGATTTTTTCGTCGCCAGCCGCAGCCCGGGCCACGGTGAGGCTTTGGGGGCCGTCCTTCCCCGGGAGCAGGAAGGGGGCCGGGTCTTGGGCCAGGGTTTCCAGGGCCTCCCGGGCCTCCGGGAAATTCCCGGGCCCGGAAAGGCCCCAGGCAGCGTAGCCCCGGACCGTGGGGTCCCCGGAACCGGCGGCCTGGGCGAGAGCTTTTCCGGCCCCGGATTTTTCCGCCTGTCCGGGCTGGGTCCGGGCCAGGCGCGCCACGGCCCACACAGCCTGGCGAAAGAGATCCGGGTGGTCCAGGAGATTTCCCCCCTGGGTGGCGTAGGACACCAGGATGTTCCCGAATTCCCGCGCCAGGCCCTTGTCCCGGGCCAGGATTTCGGCCATGGCTTCGGGCACGCCCCAACCCATGCCCCCGGACTCTTCGTTCAGATGCCACATGAGCCGCCTGAAGAGCTCCCGGGCGGCTTCCCTCCTTTCGGCGGCCAGGCGCACGGCCACATCGCCCAGGGCCGAGGCGGCCTTAATCCGCCGGGCGGCCTCCGGGCTGCACAGGTGGGGGATCAGGGCGTTGGCCGCCTCCATGGGGGGCCATTGCTCCAGGCTTTTCAGGGCCTCCCCGGAATCCGGGAGGTCCAGGAGCCGTCCCGCCTCGATCTTTCTTTGGCGTGAGCCCATATTCTGCCGGAAGAGGCTCCGTTGCATCCGCACCAGGCGGAAGCCGGCGCTAAAAAAGGGTTGTTACCGAGGCCCATCCCTTATGGGGGAGCAAAAAAGAGGTCACTGAAAGATGCAAAGGTTTTTGGGAAGGGTTTCCCCGCAAAATTCCTTCAGGGAAAAAACCTAGCCGCTCTCCTCCCAGGAAATGCATCCGCAGGGGCAGTTCTTGATGGCCTCGTCCACGTCCTCCTCCGGGTATTCGGCCAGATCCGCCACCATGATTTGGCCGACGCCGCTCCGAAAGAAGACCTGGGGAGCCATGGAGAGGCAGCCCTCGCAGTCCGTGCATTCGGAAAGATCAAGAACCGGAATTCGCAACAGCCGCAGCCTCCCGAACCTTCCTGCCCACGGAGAGCCCCAGGTCCCGGCAGGCCTTGAGGGCGTCATCTCCGGGCACGTACTGGGCCTTGACTCCCGGTTCCTCCATGGCAAACCCCATCCCGGCCAGGGCCCCGTGGACCAGCTTCACGGACTCGCCGCTCCATCCATAGGAGCCGAAGGCCGCGCCGATCTTGTTCCTGGGTTTCAACCCCTTCATGTAGGCCAGGAAATCCGCCACCGTGGGAAAGAGCCCGTTGTTCAAGGTGGGGGAGCCCACCAGGACCGCCCCGGCGCCCATGACCGCCGTCATGACGTCGCTCCGGTGATCGGTCCTGAGGTTCATGAGCCGGGCCCGGACCCCGGCTTCGCCCAGGCCGTCCACGATGGCCCGGGCCATTTTTTCCGTGGAGTGCCACATGGTGTCAAAGACCACCACCGCGCTGTCCCCGGGCTTCTGTTGGGTCCATTGGGCGTAGGCGTTCACGATCCGGCCCGGGTCCTTGCGCCACAGGATGCCGTGGTCCGGGCAGATCATGTCCAGGGCCAGGTTCATTTCCCCCACATTGGCCAGGAGCTTGGCGATGAGGTCCGAATAGAGCAGGAGG
>JAHJUF010000015.1 GCA_018829095.1 Pseudomonadota bacterium
TCCACGATGGTTCCGTTGTACAGCAGGATGGAGCCGTTGGACCCGATGTCCCCCTCGCTCGTGCTGCCCGCGGGGGTGGGGTTGCTGGTCACATCGCTGTCGTAGCTGTACACGGCCCCGTTGGCCTTGAAGTCCAGTTGCAGGTCCCCAAAGGCGGCGTAGTTGATCGCGTAGGCCACGTCCTTTTTGAACACAGCCTCAATCTTGGCCACGGCCCCGGCCGCTCCGGAGCCCTGGCTGCCAAAGGTGTAGACCACGGTCTTGCCGGCCGGGTCCTCCACCGTTACGGGCGTGAGCACGAAGTTGAAGCCGCTCGGCGGCCCGGCGGCGAAAAGGGCGTTGAAATCCTCCGTGTACTGCTGGACATCCTGGGACGTGCCCCCCTCGGGCAGCACGAATGTCCCGGCGGCTATGGCGTTTTCCATGGTTGCCAAGCCGTACTGAACCCCCGCGTCAGCCTGGTAGAAGGCGCTCTTGCTGTCGCGATAGTTGCTCGCGATCTGGAGGTCCGTGGTGGTGACCAGGTAGGCCGCGCTTCCCAACATGGAAAGGATGGCCAGGAAGGCCAGAGCCACCACCAGAACCGCCCCTCGTTCGTTGCTAGCCGTACTCCGCAGGATATTCATCTCTCTCTCCCTTCGGTTTTGCACCCTCTCAGCGCGAGGGTAAAACCATCCATTCCGTATAAAAAAGATAACTATGGATCGTCTATCTGTCCATCAGAATTCCAGGTTGTAGGGTGTTACCAATCCCATCAGGGTCACCGTTCGGTATCCTCCGTTTTCGGCGTATCTCGGGTCCACCTTCTCCGTCCGGGCCTGGATGGTGAACGACACCATGCGGATGTCCGCGCTGGAAGCTGCCGCCCCCCCTCCAAGGGCCAGGTACTGGAAGCTGAAATTCTGGATGTCATCGGCAAAGGTCACGGCTGAGCCCGCCGCTCCCTCGGTCCTCAGGATCCGGTGATTGGTGCTGTCGAACGCGTACTTCACGTACTCGTTGGTGTCGAGCGTGTCTCCGTCCCCGTTCAGGTCCGCCAGGATGACAAGGTCGGTCGTGTTGTTGCTTATGCCGGTCAGGCCGGTTTCCTTGGGATCGAATCCCGCCATTTTCAGGTCCCGGGAGATCATGTCCATGGCCGCCCGGGCGATCTGGAGGGCGGAACTGACCTGGGACTGGATTTCGTAGGTGCGGTTCTGGACCACGAAGGTCTGGGCCAGGCCGGACAGCACCAGGAGCCCCAGGGCCATGGACACCAGGAGTTCCACCAGGGTGAAGCCGTTTTGGTTGTTTGCGGGCTTGAACATGCTCTACCTCGAAACGATCGTTTCCAGCTTCACGCTGCGCGCATCGCCGTGCCAGAAAACCTCCACGGTCACCCTATTCATGTTCGTTGTCGGCGGAATCAAGGCGATGGTGGTCACCCGCTTGCACACAGGAAAGAAGGCAATGGTACCGTAGTCCTCGGTGGCGGAGACCGGTGTCTCGTCATTTTTGTACTGGCGGGAGATGTCCTCCAGCTTGGACTGGGCCAGGGTGGTGGCCGAGGTGAGGTCCGTGGACTGGCGGTTGGCGTGGATGATGCCCACCGTCAGGGCCGCGATGCCCAACAGGCCCACCGTGAGGATGGTGATGGCGATCAACACCTCCAGAAGGGTGAACCCCTCCTCTCTGAAGAGCGTTTTCCCCGAAAAACTCATGGGGTGCCTGAAACCGGCCATTTTCTGCCTTTCACCAGCGGGTCAGGGAGTCGGTACAATGAGATCGCCGACCCTCACATGCCCTGCTATGTTGACCGTGATGATTCTCTGGCCCGCGGAGCTTTCCAGGGCGATCTGGCCGTTGACCGGCGCCGCGCCCCGGGAGTTGAACTGGATGGGAGCCGCGTAGAGCTTGGTCACGATGTCGTAGGTATTGCCCAGATCGGAGTTGGTGAGCTCGTCGGTTTCCTGGAGTCCGTTGCGGTTCGCGTCCACCCATTTGACGGCTGCGGTTCCCGATCCGAACGTATACTTGACATTGCACACGTTCTTGACCGCCTCCATGCGGGCGAGCAGGAGTTGGGTCATCACCTGGCGCGCCGCGCCGGCAAGCTGGATGCGCGGCCGGTAGCTCATGAAGGCGGGGATCCCGATTCCGGCCATGATGCTCATGATCACCACCACGACCATGGCCTCAATGAGGGTGAAACCCCGTTGGTCTTTTTTGCGTCCCATAATTTTGGCCTTTGGGTGCGCGCCGAATGGCCGCCGCAAGAAGGGAAGAGGCACGGCACCCCTCGCGGGAGGCCCCGATCCTTTCCCGGATGTTGCCAACCATAACAAAAGAAAAGAAATAATTCAAGGAAAAGAATATGGGCTCTCTGTGAAATAACCCACAGAACGGACAATAACAAAGGGGAATAGCCTATCCATCAAAATGCCCGCACCGGAAAAGTCCGGGGCCGGACTCTGGAACCGTTCTCCGGAAGGCCTTTCAGAAGCCCAGTTCGGTTCGCTTCCTTTCCGCCTCCCGGGCCAGGGGGGAGTCGGGGAGCTTCCGGATCACCTCGTCCAAGGCGTCCAGGGCGTCCATCCGCCGGCCTACGGATTGGTAGGCCTCGGCCAGGTCCAGGTAGACCTCGGTGAAGTTGGGGGCGAACTCCAGGGCTTTTTGCAGGGCGTGGAGGGCTTCGGAATAACGCCCCATGGCCATGTAGGCCCTGCCCATGCCCCTCCACGACTGGGCAAAATCCGGCCGGTAGTCCAGGGCCTCCTGGTAGCGCTTCAATGCCTCCTCGTAATCCCCCAGATTGTAGGCCACGTAGCCCAGGTTGTGGAGGGGGAGGTGTGGCGTGGCATAGACCAGGTCCTGGGAGAGGCGTTCGAACAGAACCCTGGCCTTTTTCCATTCCCCCAGGGCCAGGTAGGCGGTCCCCTGGTTGTTTATGGCGGCCGAGAAGTCCGGGTTCAGCGCCAGGGCCTTCTGGAAGGGCTCCACGGCCTTTTCCGGCTCGCCCAGGGCCAGGTACACCAAGCCCAGGTCGTTGTAGAGCAGGCTGTCCTGGTCATGGAATTTTTCGGCTTTGAGGAGTTCCCGCAGGGCTTGGCGGTTTTTGCCTTCCTCCATGTAGGCCTCGGCCAGCTCCCGGCCGGCCTCGGCCTGCTTTCTCAGAACCGCCTTGTTGGGCCCGCAGCCCGCCAGGACGGCCACGAGGGTCAGGATGGCGATGATGGCCAATCGGTGGTTCCTGTCGAAAAGTCTCATGGAAAACACGATCCTGCACTTTGGGTTGGGGTTTACGGGCAGTTTTCCTGGATGACCGAGAGGCTCCGTATGCCACGGTCCGCAAGGAATGCCCCGATTTCAACAGGGAGGCGGCCCCGCGCCACCATGGCCGGCGTCCGGCCTTCCCGGATCACCAGGAGTCCGGACACCCGGATGGAAACCGAACGGCTCCGGTCCCGGTCCGCGGCGAAGAAGAAGGGATCGTCCTGGGTTGGGAAGGCCAGCCCCCGGGCCAGGGTCCGGGCCGTGTCCAGGCAGGGGCCTCCCTGGACCTGGATCAGGGGCAGGCCCATGCGGGCCAGGACCTCGGCCCCCTGGCCGCCGATGGTCCCAAAATCCACGAGAAAATCCTGGCCCTTGTCGTTGCGGGCCATGTTGGAGCGGGTGCGCACGGTGAACCCCCCCAGGGGGAAGCTGATGGGGACGTCCCGGGCGTATTGGACTTCCAGGGCCTGCATGAGGCGGGCCGCGAATTCCCGGGCGTCTCCCCGGCCGAAAACGTCCGGGGGTGCGCCCCCGGCCCGGAGGCGGACCGGCTGTCCGATCCGGCCCGAGGGAAGCACGTCCAGGATCTCGATGCCCTTGCGTCCCAGGAACCGGGCGATATCTTCCTGGGTGGCCCGGGCCTCGCTCTCCACCCAGGTCACGGCCGCATAGCGGCCCTCTTGGATGGGGAAGAGGATGTCGGCCTGCACGGTGAGGGAGGCGCTGTCCTCCTCCACGGCAAGCTCCTTGGCCCCTAGGGGGATGCCCGTGGCGGCCAGGATGGCCTCGAACACGGCCCGGGGTTTGGCCGAAGCGTCTATCAGGGCTTGTCCCACCGGACCCCAGAAGGTCCGCATGGCCTTCACCTGGTCCGGGGACAGGGCGCCTCCGATGCTGGTAAGGATCACCCGGCCGCCCTGGGGCAGGACCACCACCGGGTGGGACCCGAGGTCCAGGGCCAGGTCCGGTCGGTTTTCCCTGGGGAAAAAATACTGGCCCGTATCCATCACGGAGAATCCCATCCGGGCGAACAGGGGCGCCAGGGAGGTCAGGTCCGGTCCGGGCACGGAGGGAAGAGGTTCGGGTTCGGGTTCGGGCTTGGACGGCGGAGGAGGCAGGGCCGGGGCGGAGGCTTCCGGAGCAGCGGCTTCATCTTCCTCCTCTTCGCCGGCCGGCTCGGCGGCCGAGGGTTCCAGGGCCTCCATGGCCTCGGCCAGGGATATGCCTTCCCCGGTGGCCTCCATGGGCGTTTCGCCCGAATCCGGATCCAGGCTTTCCTCCAGGAGAGGGGCGGGCTCCTGGAAAAGCGGCCGGGGTTCCTCGGACGGTTTTTTCTCATCCGAAGTCAGGAAGCCCGGAAGATGCAGCCAGGACGTGCCGGATTCCTCCTCCGAAGCAGGTGCCGGGGCGGGGGGGGGGGCCAGGGCCTTGGGGGCTGCCTCATCATGGGGGACCGGCTCCTCCATGGGTTCGGGTGGAGGCGATTGGAATTCCGCCAGGGGGGCGGGTTCCGGAGCGGGGGCCTTGGGCGGGGCCGGAGGTTCTTCCGGTGCGGGCCCGGGTTCCTCCATGGGGAGCTCCGGGGAAGGGGCCAACTCCTCCAGCCGGGCCACCCGGGGGAACAAATCCTCCTCCGCCGAATCCTCGGCCACGGCCCGGGGCTCGGGCTCCGGGGGCGGGGGAGGCGGCTCCGCGGGCAGCACCAGGGGCAGGGAAACTTCCGGCACCGGCCTGGCCTCCGGGAGAATTTTTGCTTGAGCCAGGGGCGGCATGGCTTTGGGCTTCCGGGTGGCGGGCTGCTTCACCGTCAGGGGAGCCGGAGGCTCGGGAGTTTCTGCCTCCTCGGGCGCGGCCTCCTCAACGGGAATCACGGGGGCGGCCGGTTCCTCGGGAGCCTTCACCTCCTCTGGAATAGCTTCCGGAGGAGCTTCTTCCGCCACGGCCATGACCAGGGGTTCCGGCTCCGGGACTGGCAGCTCTTCCTTCTTCACTTCCTCCCCGGGTACCGGAGGCGGGGCGGGCTCCAGGCGGCGGCGGATGAACCTCCTGCCCTGGACAGGCACCTTGGGGGCGCTCTTTGCCCCGGCCACTTCCCGGGCCGCCTCTTTGATGGGCTCAGGCGGTGTTTCCTCGATGGCGGCCTGCGTCACAGGCTCGGGAGCAGGCGCTTCCTTCTTGATAACCTCTTTCACAGGCTCGGGAGCAGGCGCTTCCTCCTTGATAACCTCTTTCACGGGCTCGGGAGCAGGCGCTTCCTTCTTGATAACCGCCTTTACAGGCTCGGGAGCAGGCGCTTCCTCCTTGATAACCTCTTTCACAGGCTCGGGAGCAGGCGCTTCCTCCTTGATAACCTCTTTCACAGGCTCGGGAGCA
>JAHJUF010000106.1 GCA_018829095.1 Pseudomonadota bacterium
GCTTGCCCACGAAGGTCCCCAGGCGGGTTTCCACCAGGAGCACGGCCACCACGGTGGCCGGGTCCACGCCAAAGGCCTTGTGGGCGTTTTCCAGGTCCTGGCGGTGTGCCTCAAGATAGGCCCGGGCTTTGGCGATGGATTCGGGATTGGAAAACTGGCCGTAGTCCAGCTTGTATTCGTTGTGCTTGAAGTAGCCCGTGGCTGAGGAGAGGTCGAAGCGCACCTCCGGTGAGGCGAAGAGTTTCTCCACATCCCCGGCGTTGAACCCGGCTTCGGCCAGTCTTTTCCGGAGCCCGTCAAACCGCCCGGACTCCGCCAGAGCCATTGGGGGGAAAAGGAGCAGGACCGCCAGGGCGGCCGTTATTCCAGCAAATTTTCTTCCGCGCCGAAACATCATGCGTCGTTCTCCAGGCAAGGATCGAGAGCCACCGCCAGGGGCCGCCGGCGGCAGAAGGTGGTGAGGCTGGAAAACCCGGCCCGGCCAAGTTCCCGGGCGACTTGGGGCAGGTGGCGGCCCACCTCGTCCGGGCTGTGAGCGTCCGAACCCAGGGTCACGGGCACGCCGTGGCGGGCCAGGGCCGAAAGGAGCCCCGGACCGGGATAGGCTTCCCCTGTGGGGTGGGAGAGGCCCGAGGCGTTCACCTCGGCCACGGTCCCGGTCTCCGCCATCCGGGCCGCCACGGCGTCCCAGGCCTCGGCCAGGCCCGGCGGGGATTCCTTATCGAATTTCTTCACCACGTCCAGGTGGCAGGCGAGGTCGAAGAAGCGTTCGTCCAGCATGGCGAAAAGGAGTTTAAGGTATCGCTCCACGCGCCCGGCCGGGGAAAGGGGCATATTGTCCCGCTCCCGGTGGCTCACCAAGTTGTGGGAGCCCAGGAAATGCACGCTCCCGGCCACCACGTCCAGGGAGAAGGTTTCCACGATTTCCCGGGCCCGGGAAAAGGTCTCCGGGGAATAATCCACTTCCAGGCCGATTTTTATGGCCAATTGGCCCGCGAATTTTTCCCGCACCCGGCCGCAGGCCCGGATATACAGGCCCACCTCCCGCGGGGACATGGACAGGCGGCTTCCCCCGGGGTGAAGGGTGAGGTGGTCCAGGAAACAGATTTCCGAAAGGCCCAGGGAAGCGGCCCGGGCCGCGAAGGCTTCCATGGAGCCCCGGGCGTGGTTGCACAGGGGCGTGTGCACGTGATAATCCACCAAGGGCATCCCGGCAACCCCGCTCCTTTCCCAATTATCATCGTACCAGAAGCCGCCCGGGCAAACAACTGAAAATGGGACATTTTTACCCTTTTGCCCCCCACGGTCCGGACGGGGCAAATCGCCCCACTAGGAGAATCCCATGGCCAAGACCCTCAAACCCGTATTCGTCTGTTGCGAGTGCGGGTACAATTCCCCCCGGTGGATGGGCCGGTGCCCGGAATGCGGCCACTGGGGCGGCCTGGAGGAAAAGGCCCAGTTCCCGGCCTCCGGACCCGGACGGGCCACGGTGCTTGCCCGGGCCGGGGGGGAGTCCCGGCCCGTTGCCGTGGACCAGGTGGAGTCCGGGGATGAATACCGCCTGGCCGTGGGCATGGGCGAACTGGACCGGGTCCTGGGGGGCGGCCTGGTGCCGGGCTCTGCGGTTCTCATCGGCGGGGACCCGGGCATCGGCAAGAGCACCCTCATGCTCCAGGCCCTGGCCAGCCTGTCGGCCGGGGGCCATAGGACCCTGTACGTGTCCGGCGAGGAGTCGGCCCGCCAGATCCGGTACCGGGCCGAGCGCTTAGACGCCCTCTCTTCGGAACTCTACGTGGTGTCCGAGACCCTCCTGGAGAGGGTCCTGGAGCTTGCGGACGAGTTTGCCCCCCAGGTCCTGGTCCTGGATTCGGTCCAGACCCTGTACAGCTCCGGCTGCGAGTCCGCACCGGGCTCCGTGTCCCAGGTGCGGGAGGTGGCTTTCCGGGTGGTCCAGGCGGCCAAGGCCTCGGGCCGGGCGGTCTTTCTGGTGGGCCACGTCACCAAGGAGGGGGCCATCGCCGGGCCGCGCCTTTTGGAGCACATGGTGGACACGGTGCTGTATTTCGAGGGGGACAAGAGCCACGCCTACCGGATCCTCCGAGCCGTGAAAAACCGGTTCGGGGCCACGGACGAGATCGGGGTGTTCGAGATGCGGGACCGGGGCCTGGCCGAGGTGAAGAACCCCTCGGCCGCCTTCCTGGCCGAGCGGCCCCCCGGGGCTGCCGGGTCGGCCGTGGCCGCCTGCATGGAGGGCACCCGGCCGCTCCTTGTGGAGATCCAGGCCCTGGCCAGCCCCACGGCCTTTGCCGCGCCCCGGCGCACGGTCCTGGGCCTGGACGCCAACCGGGTGGCGCTTCTGGCCGCAGTCCTGGAAAAGAAGGCCGGTCTGCCCCTCACGTCCCGGGACCTCTATGTGAACGTGGCCGGGGGCATGCGGGTGTCCGAGCCCGCAGCCGACCTGGCCGTGTGCTGCGCCGCGGCGTCCAGCCATTTGGACATCCCCCTGCCGGCGCATGCGGTCCTGGTGGGGGAAGTGGGCCTGGCCGGGGAGGTCCGGGGGGTGAGCTTCCTGGAGACCCGCCTGAAGGAGGCGGCCAAGATGGGTTTCACCCGTTGCGTGATCCCTGCGGCGGCCCTGGCGTCCACCCCCATCCCCAAGGCCCTGACCCCCACGGGCGTGGCCACCGTGGCCCAGGCCCTGGAGGAACTCTTCGGCTGATGAGCGGGAGAATCCGGGGCATGGAACCCGAAACGCCGGGAAGGATGGGGACCGGCTGTTCCGGCCGGGCTGCCATTACAGCGGGGAAGGCAGCAAGTGGGGCGCCGGACGCCTGGCCGGTTTTCTGGAACGCGAGGGATTATCCGTCAAAGGGGAGGGGGCTTTCATGGAGCCCGGGGCTCGGCCGTGGCCGTGAGCAGCCTATTGAAAAACAGGCTTTGATCAGGCTGCTCAAAAATGATGAAAAGCAACGCGGTAGACCGCTGTTTTCAACAGCCTGTCAGACCTCCACCTGATTCAGGATGGAGGTGAGCATTTCAGATAGGCGGTCCAGAGTGAAGGGCTTCTGGATGAAGCCCGCGCCGCCGCACATGAGGAGCGGGGCGGCGCGTTCATCCTCGTCGAAGCCCGAGGACAGGAGGATGCGGATGCCGGGGGATTCCTGGCGCAGGGCCTCAAAGACCTGGCTTCCGCCCATCTCGGGCATCACCAGGTCCAGGATCACCCCGTCTATGCGGTCCTTGAACCGGCGGAAAATCTCCAGGGCCTCCCGGCCGCCTGCCGCCGGGTGTACCACGTAGCCCAGGCGGGTCAGCATCTCCTCTCCCACCAGGCGTACGGATTCCTCGTCGTCCACCAGCAGGATGGTTCCGGTCCCCCGCACCGGGCTGTGCGTGGCCGCGTCCGTCTCCGCGCCCGCGCCCTGGCCTGCGGGGAGATACACCCTAAACACAGCGCCCTGGCCGCCGTCGGACACGGCGTCGATGTGTCCGCCGTGGGTTTTCACGATGCCATACACCGAAGCCAGGCCCAGGCCCGTGCCCTTGCCCGCCGCCTTGGTGGTGAAGAAGGGCTCGAAGATATGGGCGATGGTTTCCGGGTCGATCCCCATTCCCGTGTCCGCCACGGAAAGCATGACATGCGGCCCGGGCTTGGGCAGGTTCCTGCCCATGAGATCTTCCCGGGTGGCGTTTTCCGTGGTGACGGTGATCCTGCCGCCGTCGGGCATGGCGTCCGAGGCGTTGATGTAGAGGTTCCAGAGGATCTGCTCCACCTGGTCCGGGTCGCCGTGGACCGTGGCCAGGTCCTCCGCGAGACAGAGATCAATGGAGAGGTCCTTGCGGGTGCGGCCAAAGGTCTCGGCGGATTCCCGCACCAGGCGGTTGATCCCGACGGCCCGCCACCGCTGGGGCTCCTTCCGGGCGTATCCCAGAAGCCTGCCCGTGAGCCGCGACCCCGAGGCCACCTGCTTTTCGATGTTCTTCAGGCGGGGAAAATGGTCGTGGTTCGGGGCGCAGTCCAGAAGCATCAGGCTCACGTTGCCCTGGATGGCCATGAGCACGTTGTTGAAGTCGTGGGCCACCCCGCCAACCAGGGTTCCGATGGCCTGCATCTTCTGGGCATGGGTCAGTTGGGAGGTGAGGAGCTTTTTCTCTTCCTCCAGGAAGGCGATCCGGGCCCGTTCCGTGGACATTTCCCGGGTCAGGAGGTCGATTTTTCCGGCCTGCTGTCTGGAGCGCCGCGCCAGGAAAGCGTTCTGGAGGGCGAACCCCATCTCCTTGGCAACCAGGGAGAGGAGTCTTTCATCCTCCTCGTTGAACACGTCCCGGTTTTCCTTCCGGGCCAGGTTCATGACCCCGGCCAACTCGTAGCCCGCGAACAGGGGTATGCTGATGAAGGAGGGGCTTACGTACCGGGGGTTGTTGGGCTTCCGGATGCGGGGGTCGGACTCGATGTCCGTAACCACCAGGGGCTTGGCGTCCCGGAGGACCCGGGCCATGATGGGGGAATCCTCCCGGCAGGGAAACTTTTCCGGGGGAGGCTCCCCGGGGCCCTTGTAGTGGACCAGGCGCAGGCCGCCGTCGGGTTCGGCCACGAACACGGAGCCGATTTCCGACCCGGCCAGGATCATGGCTTTTTCCAGCAGGGCCTTCAGGATGACGTCCATATCCACGGTGTCCGAGGTCACGTGGAGCAGTTCCTTCATCATGGACAGGCCGGCCACCTTGCGGGAAAGCTCCTCATTGGTGGATTCCAGCTTGCGGATGGCGGCCGTGACCGCCCGGGCGGCCTCTTCGAAATCCAGGATCCGTCCCCGGGGGATCAGGGCCTCCTCCCCGCACCGGGCGTCGGAGACCTGGTCGTAGAAATCCACGAACCGCTCCACCACCTGGCGCAGCAGGACCAGCCCGGCCAGGACCACCAGGAGGATGCCCGCCGGGAACAGGGCTCCCCATCCCGAGAGATCCAGGCGGTCCTGGAAAAGGAGGAAGAGGTAGAGGATTCCTATGAACGGCAGACCGAATACCAGGGCCTCTATCAGGGCAAGGCGCCTGCGGAAGCCCTGATTCCTGGAGTCCTGACGGTGGCTGTGGGATTTCTGCATGTTCGGAACCTGTGAAAAAGTTCGATAATTAACGGAGATTTCAATGGATTGTTATTTACATTATGCAAAAGATATTCCCGGGTTGTCAAATGAAACCGTGAGGATTCGGATAGGGGGGATTCCCTGCTGAACAGGCTCCGGGGCGGATGGGTCAGGACGGGAAAAAAACGGGCGCTCGTTTCCCTGAACGGGTAAAAGATTCCCGCGCCGGGCGGATCCCCGGGGAAACCGTTTTGGCCCTGCTCGCCCAAGACCGTCCCTTGTGCAGGGTCTGCCTGTTTCGTGAAACGGTATCAGGCCTCGGATTCCGGGAGGACCTTCCGCAGGACCCGGGACAGGGACATCAGGGTGTAGGGCTTCTGGATGAAAGCCCTGGCCCCTTTTTCCAGGAGCCTTGCCGCCTGGCCTTCCAGGCTGTAGCCCGAGGACACCAGCACGGCCACGTCCGGTTTCTCGGCGGCCAGGGCCTCGAAGGTCTCCGCGCCCCCCATGCCCGGCATGACCATGTCCAGGATCACCAGGTCCACCTGGCCGGCCCGCTCCCGGAACACCTTCAGCGCCTCCCCGCCCCCCCGGGCGGTGAGCACCCGGTATCCCAGGGCAGAGAGCATCTGCCTGCCCACAGAGAGCACCGTGGGTTCGTCGTCCACCAGAAGGAGGGTGCCTGAGCCCCGGTGGAGGGTTTCCGGGGCCTTTCCCGGGGCCGGGGCCTGCTGGCGCACGGCCGGGACGTACAGGGTGAAGGATGCCCCCTGGCCCGGTTCGCTCTCCACGGATACAGCCCCCCCGTGGTTCTTCATGATGCCGTAGACGGAGGCCAGGCCCAGGCCCGTGCCCCGGCCCTTGTCCTTGGTGGTGAAAAAGGGGTCGAACACCTTGGCCCGGGTCTTTTCGTCCATACCATTTCCCGTGTCCGTGACCCGGATGCGGACGTGGTCCCCGGCTGCGGCTCCGGCGGCCTGGGCGGATTCGGGGTCCAGAGACAGGTTCGTGGTTTCCACGAAGAGGTCCCCGCCCTTGGGCATGGCCTGCCAGGCGTTCACAAAGAGGTTCAGGAGAACCTGCTCCATCTGGCCCCGGTCCACCCGCACGGCCCAGATTTCCGGGGCGAGGTCCCGGTGGATGCGGATGTCCTTGCCCGTGGGCCCGAAGACGGCCAGGGCCCCCTCCACCAGTTCGTTGGGGTTCTCGGGCCGCACCTCGTACTTGCCCCCCCGGGCCAGGCCCAATAGCTGGCGGGTGAGCTCCGAGGCGCTCAGGACCTGGCGCTCGATGCCCGTGAGCTTCTCGTGGTGGGGATGGTCCGGGGCGGTGTCCAGAAGCATGAGGGACACGTATCCCTGGATGCCCATGAGGAGGTTGTTGAAGTCGTGGGCCACGCCCCCGGCGAGCGTCCCCATGGCCTCCATTTTCTGGGCGTTCAAGAGCTGGGCTTCCAGGCGCTTGTGCCAGGTCACGTCCCGGACGATGCCCAGGGTGCCTATGGGCTCGCCCTTTTCATTCCTCAGGAGGGACACGGACAGGGAAACATCCCTGGGGCGGCCGTCCTTGTGCAATAGCTGCATCTCGTGGTTGGTGAATCCGGCCTTGCCGGAGAGCGTCCGCATGATGGTCACGGCGTCCTTCCGGCCCCGGGCGTAAAAGTGTTCCACCTTGCGGCCCAGGATTTCGGCCTCGGTGATGCCCAGAAGATCCCGGACGCGGGGGGTCACGTATTCCACCAGGCCCTCCATGTCCGTGGACACGATGGTGTCCATGGAGCTTTCCAGGATGTTCTGGAGGAACTGCTTGGTGTGGGAAAGTTCGGCCTCCATGACGCGCCGTGCGGTAACGTCGCGCAGGATGCCCCGGAAACCCGCCTTCTGGTCGTCCTTCCATACCAGGCTGGCCGAGGCCTCGGTGGTGCGATGCTGGCCATCGGCCCGGAGGATTTCCACCGTGAGGCCCATGGCCGGGCGGCCGGTGTTGAAAACCTGGTTGAACAGGATGAACACCCCCCGGGCGTCTTTTTCCGGGATGAAGTCAAAGCAGATCCGGCCGGAGATTTCCCGGCGGGTGCCCCCCAGGAGGTCGCACAGGGCTTGGTTGTAATCGGTGATGTGGCCTTTGGGGTCAAGCTCGTAGTAGGCGTCCTCGATGCCTTCCAGGATGGCCCGGTGGCGTTCTTCGCTCTGGGACAGGGCATGTTCCCGTTCCCGGATGGCCTGGGTCATGGCCGAAAAGTCCTCGGCCAGGGCGTCCAGCTCCGCGTAGGACCGGCCCCCGGCAAAGGGCGCGTAGTTGCCGCCGGCCACTTTTCGGGTCTGCCGGGCCAGGTGGTTCACCGGGGCCACCAGCCGGCTGGAGAGCCACAGGGCCAGGGCCAGGGCCAGAGACAGGCCGGCCAGGCCGCCCAGGAAGAAGATGCGCCGGACCTCCCGCATCGTGGCCAGGGCCGCGTCCTGGTCCTGGACCACCACCACCCGCCAGCCCATGGGGGGGGCCATGGCCACGGAAGCCAGCATCCTGCGCCCGGCGATTTCCATTTCCACATTCCCCGGGGAAAGAAACCGTTCCCTCCGGGATTCCACATCTTCGGGGGGGATGGCGCCGTAGCCCTCGCCAGCCCCGGAGGCGGCCAGGACCCTGCCCTCGGCGGAAAGGAGGTACACCCGGCCTCCGGCCGGGGGCGGGGCGGAAAATACGTTGCCGGCAGCCAGGGGGAGAGAAATAAGCCCCAGGGCCGCCCCCTGGGCGCCGGACCGGGCTGCGGCCAGGATCAACTCCCCGTCCGGGCCGGTAAAGGGCTGGGAAAAGGAGCGGATCCCGTCCTTGAGGGCCTCTTCCATGCACCGTACCGCCTCGGGGGAGAGGCTGGCGGCCTCGGGGGGCCAGGCGGCCACAATCCGCCCTTCCCGGTCGGCCAGGACCACGCCCAGGAGCAGGGGGTCGGACTCCACGGCGGCGGCCAGGATTCCGGTCCCCTCCAAGGCCTGGTGGTCCGCCGGGTGCCGGGTGAGCACGGCCAGAAGCCCCTCTGTGGCGGAAAGCCCGGTCCGGGTGTTCCCGGCCAGGGCCCGGGCAAAGAGGAGGTTCTTTCCCGATATGTCCGCCTCCAGCCGCTGCACCAGGGCATGGCGGGCCAGAAGCCCCACGGCCCCCAGGGGCGCCAGGGTGAGGAGCACGGCGAAGAGGGCGAGAATATTCCTGAATTTCCTGAAAAAGTTCATGATCTCCAGGGCGTTTGAGTTCCCATTGGCCCGGAGGATCTTGTAGCCGGACCCAAGGGGTTTGTAAAGAATCCGGAAGGAGAAAGGAATGGAACATCCGAATATTACGCGGATTTGTGATGGAAAGGCTTGCATAGGGGGCTTTTTCGGCTTTTGGCCCCAAGGTCTGCCCGGCCGAGGCGGGCCCATGGGAAAGAGGGTGGAGCCTCCCCGGAAAAAGGGCAGGGCCGTCCTTGGGAAAGGAGGGATTCCCGGCCAGGAACCCGGTCCGTCCAAAATCCCGCCTTTTCAAGCCCGGGGGCTTGGGCTATCATGGAAGTTTGCGTAGATTCTTTCCAAGGGAGCGGCGGAACTTGAAAATTCTCCTCACCAACGATGACGGCGTGCACGCCCCGGGGCTTCTGGCCCTGGAGAAGAGCCTGTCCGGCCGGCACACGGTTGTTACCGTGGCCCCGGACCGGGAGCGCAGCGCCGTGTCCCACGCCATCACCCTCCATGTGCCCCTGCGGGTCACCCGGGTCCGGGAGCACGGTTCCGGAATGAGCTATTCCGTCACGGGCACCCCCGCGGATTGCGTGAAGCTGGCCCTGGGGGAACTGCTGGAGTTCAGGCCGGACGTGGTGGTTTCCGGAATCAACCCCGGCCCCAACGTGGGCATCAACCTGAACTACTCGGGCACCGTTTCCGCAGCCCGGGAGGCGGCGCTCCTGGGCTGCCGGGCCATTGCCGTGTCCGTGGCCAGCCCCGAGGCCGTGTGCTTTGCCGTGGCTGCGGAATTCGCGGCTGTCCTGGCGGCCCGGGTGGCCGGGCAGGCGCTTGTGCCTGGCGTCTTCCTGAACGTGAACGTGCCGGACGTGCCCCGGGAAGAGATCCGGGGGGTGCGGGTGTGCCGTCAGGGCAGCGCGCGCCTGGAGGAGGCCTTTCACCGGCGTCTGGACCCCCGGAACCACGTCTACTACTGGCAGGGCTCCGAGACCCAGCTTTTCGGGGACTCCCCTGACGAGGACGGGGTGGCCCTCCGGGAGCGATGCATCAGCGTGACCCCGGTGCGCTGTGACATGACGGAGCACGGGTACCTGACGGAGCTTTCGGCCTGGAATCTGGAGGTGCCATGAAAAAGACCCTCCTGATTTCCGATATCCGGCCCGGCGAGGCGGTGGATGACGTGTTCGTGGTCCAGGACAAGACCGTGTCCCGGAAAAAGGATGGTGGCCAGTACTTGAACGTCCGCCTGGCCGACCGCTCGGGCTCCGTGCCCGGAGTGATGTGGGACGGGGTGGAGAAGTACGCCGGAGCCTTTGTGCCCGGCGGCTTCGTCCGGGTCACGGCCCGGGCCGGGGAGTACCGGGGGAGTGTCCAGCTCACCCTGGAAAAGGCCGAGGCCTGCCCCCCCGGGGACCTGGACCTTTCGGATTTCATGCCCGCCAGCCCCCGGGACCGGGGGGAAATGCTGGACGAGTTGAAGAGCCTGGCCGCCACGGTGACGGACCCGGACCTCCTGGAGCTTCTGGACGCGTTTTTTTCCGATCCGGTGTTCACGGAAAAGTTCACATCCGCCCCGGCGGCCAAGATGATGCACCACGCCTACCTGGGGGGGCTGCTGGAGCACTCCCTTTCCGTGGCCCTCCTGGCGGAGGCCGCGGCCCGGCACTACCCGGACCTGGACCGGGATCTCCTGGTCACCGGCGCGGTGCTCCACGACATCGGCAAGACCACCGAGTTCACCTGGGGCGCGTCCATTGACTACTCCGACCCCGGGCGGCTTCTGTCCCACATCGTCCTGGGGGTCCAGATGCTGGACGAGAAGATCGCGGGCATACCCGGCTTTCCCGAGGGCCGGGCCCTCCTGCTCCGGCATATGCTCATCAGCCACCACGGCTCCCGGGAGTTCGGCTCCCCCGAGCCGGGCAAGACCGTGGAGGCCGTGGTGCTGAACCTTTTGGACGACCTGGACGCCAAGGTCATGGGCATCCGCCAGTTCATGGAGGCCCAGGACCCGGACGCATCCTGGAGCGCCTTTCACCGGACCCTGGAGAGGCACTTCTACCTGGGGTCCCGGGAGGAGGGGGAATGAGGCCGCCCATGGATGACGCGCCGGTGTTCCCCGGTGACCGGAAGGGGCTGTTCATCACCCTGGAAGGCGTGGAAGGTTCGGGAAAGACCACCCAGATCCCCCGGCTGGCGGAATTTCTGGAAAGCCGGGGCCTGGAATGCGTCCGCACCCGGGAGCCCGGAGGCACGGCCATCGGTGCGCGGCTGAGGGCCGTGCTCCTGGACCCGGCGAGCAAGGGCATGGACAGCCTTTGCGAACTATTGCTTTATGAAGCGGACCGCATCCAGCATGCGGCCGAGGTCATTCTACCGAACCTTTCCGCGGGCCGGGCCGTTGTGTGCGACCGGTTCTACGACGCCACCACCGTGTACCAGGGCTATGCCCGTGGGCTTCCCCTTTCCCGGATCCAGGACCTGCACGGATGGCTCTTCTCCGGGCTTTCTCCGGACCTCACCCTCGTGTTCGACCTCCCGGCCGAGGTCGGCTTGGGACGGGCCCGGGCCCGCCTTTCCGGCCACGGTGTTTTTTGCCAGACCAGGTTCGGCGAGGGAAGATTTGGAGAGGGGTTGGTTGGCGAAGGCTGGAGTGAGGGGCGATTCGAGACGGAAAAAATTCAGTTTCACGAAAAGGTACGTGCTGGATACCTCTCCCTGGCCCAAGCTGAGCCCAGCCGCTTTGTAGTACTTGATGCAAGCGGGTCTCTCCGCGAGGTGGAGGTCCGCATGACGGCCGCCGTGGCCCGTTTCCTGGACGCCCGGAACCCGCTCCCCAAAAAGGCTGGCGAATAAGATGGACGATCTCCTTTCCCACATCGGCAACACCCCCCTGGTGGAAATCACCCGCATGAACCCCAATCCCCGGGTTCGCATACTCGCCAAGGTGGAGTACATGAACCCCGGCGGGTCCATCAAGGACCGGGCCGCCCTGGCCATGATCCGGGCCGGGGAGGCCTCCGGCGAGCTGACCCAGGACAAGATCGTGCTGGAGGCCACCAGCGGCAACACGGGCATCGGGTTGGCCCTGGTCTGTTCCTTGCGGGGCTACCGGCTGACGCTGGCCATGAGCGAGGGGGCCAGCGAGGAGCGGAGAAAGATTCTGAAGGCCCGGGGCGCGGAGATCCTGCTCACCTCCGGCCACCTGGGCACGGACGGGGCCATCGAGGAGGTCTACCGCATGGTCCGGGAGAACCCGGACAAGTATTTCGCCACGGACCAGTTCAACAACCCCGCCAACTGGCAGGCCCACTACGAGACCACAGGGGTGGAGATCTGGGAGCAGACCAAAGGCGAGGTCAAGGCCGTGGTGGCCACCCTGGGCACCTCCGGCACCCTCATGGGCGTTTCCCGGCGGCTGAAGGAGTACGACCCCGCGATCCGCGTCATCGGCGTGGAGCCTTACCTGGGCCACAAGATCCAGGGTTTGAAGAACATGAAGGAAGCCTACGTCCCGGAGATCTTCGACAAGCGCCGCCTGGACGAAAAGGTGAACGTGGACGATGAGGACGCCTACGAAACCGCCCGGCGCCTGGCCCGGGAGGAAGGGCTCTTCGTGGGCATGTCCTCGGGCGCGGCCATGTTCGTGGCCATGGAAAAGGCCCGGGAGATGGAGTCCGGCGTCCTGGTGGTGATTCTTCCGGACGGGGGCGAGCGGTACCTCTCCACCACGCTCTTCGCGGTGAAGGAAAAGGCGGATCTTTTCCTGTTCAACACCATGGGCCGGGCCCGGGAGGCCTTTGTGCCCCGAAACCCGGGCCGGGCGGGCATGTACACATGCGGGCCCGCGGCCCACGGGCCCATGGACCTCACCGAATGCCGCCGCCTGGTGTTCGCGGACCTGGTCCGGCGCTACCTCGACTACAAGGGCCTGGAGGTCGTCCACGCCGTGCATCTGGCGGACCTGGACGACAAGACCATCGCCGGGAGCCAGGCGGCCGGCCAGGAGCTTTCCGTCTTTGCGGACAAAAATGTGGCAAAGATCCTGGCGGACTTAAAGACTCTGGGCGTGTCGGAGGACATCCAGTACCTGCGGGCCTCGGAGCATGTGGACGAGATGACCGCCCTGGCCCGGAAGCTTGCGGACAAGGGTTTTGCCTACGAGAAGCTCCGCTCCCTGTATTTCGACATCTCGCGGCTTGCCGAGTATGGGAAACTCTCGGGCCTGGACCTGGACAAGATCCGGGTGGGGGCCACCGTGGATCTCGACGAGTACGAGAAGGACAACCCCCGGGACTTCACCCTGTTCAAGCGCTCCCGCCTGGCGGACCTGAAGCGGGGCATCTATATGAAGACGCCCTGGGGCAACGCCAGGCCTTCGTGGCACATCCAGTGCGCGGCCGTGGCTGTTTCCGCCCTGGGGGAGTCCTTTGACCTCCACGTGTCCAGCCGGGAACTCCTTTTTCCCCACCATGAGAACGAGCGGGCCATCTCCATGGCGCTCACCGGCAAGCCCCTGTCCCGGTACTGGCTTCATTGCGAGCATGTGGAGGTGGAATCCTGGCCCGGGGTGGAACCCGGGGAGAGCATCAGCCTGGACCATCTCCTGTCTGCGGGCTACACGGGCCGGGAGGTCCGGTACTGGCTGGTGGCCAGCGACTACAAAAAGCCCCTGGTCCTCTCGCCGGGCCGCCTGGACAACGCCCGGGCCGCCCTGGCCCGCCTGGACCGGTTCGCGGGGGCCCTGACCGCCGCCTCGGGAGCCGCGCCCTGGCCGGAGCTGGACCAGACCCTGTATGATTTGAAGACCGGATTCACCACGGCCATGAACGACGACCTTTCCGTGCTTCCGGCTCTGGCAACGTTGTTCTCCCTGGTCAAGGCTGTGAACCGGGCCCTGGCCGCCGGGCTCCTGGACGCCCAGGCGGCGGAAAAGGTGCGGGAAGGTTTTTTTCGCATCCATGACGTCGTGGGGGTCCTGGACCTCTCGGCCGCCCCCCTGGATGACAGGGCCCGGGTCCTGATGGAGGAACGGGAGGCCGCCCGCAAGGACCGGGACTTCGAGCGCGCCGACGCCATCCGCCGGGAGTTGGAAGCCATGGGCGTGATGATCCGGGACTGTCCGGCCTGACAGGCTGTTCAAAAACGCGATCCGCTGGGTTGCGTTTGCCCCCCCTTCCCCAAGTTCATGCCGATGGGTCGGCTCTCAGGTGCCCGGGGGGCGTTTTCCCCAGGGCGATGTCAGGTTCCATCATTCATGCGATTTCGCCTTTTCTGCTACGTCCTGGTTCTCGCTCTGGGAGCCTCGGCCTTTTCCATGCCCAGGACCGCCCGGGCGCTGGAGGCGCTTCGGGTGACCTCTCCCCCGGCGGACCTGGCGGCTTCCGAGGGCGGCCAGGTCCTGACCCTGGACCTTTCCGGCGTCTTCGAGGACCCGGCTTTCGACATGGTGCGGTTCTCCACGGTGTCGGGGAACGTGGACGTGAAGCTCTACCCCTGCCGCGCCCCCCTCACCGTGGCCAATTTCCTGAACTACGTGGATGACCGGGACTATGACCACTCCTTCATCCACCGCCGCGACGCGGGTCTCCACATCCTCCAGGGCGGCGGGTTCACCTTCACCGCTTTTGACAAGACGTATCCCGCGCCCGCGGATTACGTGCCCGTGCCCCAGGGCCCCCCGGTGGTGAACGAGTTCCTCTTGAACAACATCCGGGGCACCCTGGCCATGGCCAAGCTGGGCGGGAACCCGGACAGCGCCACCAGCCAGTGGTTCTTCAACCTGGCGGACAACCGTTCGTCGCTGGACAACCCGGCCAACAACGGCGGCTACACGGTCTTCGGCGTGGTTACATCGGGCCTGGGGGTGCTGGACCTCATCTTCCAGGTGCCCGTGTGGAACGCCGCGGTCATCAACCCGGCCTTTGGCCAACTTCCCTTGCGGGATTTCACCGGCTATCCTTATCCGGACGAGAACAACCTGGTCATGGTCCACGAAATCGTCCGTCTGGCCGATGACCTCTCTTTCTCCGCCCAATCCAGCCTCCCAGGAGTGGTGGGCGCCTCGGTCCAGGGGAGCTTGCTCACCCTGTCCCTTGCCCCCTCGGGCATCGGGGCGGCCCGGGTCACGGTGGCGGCCGCCGCGCCCGACGGCCGCCAGGCCCAGGCCGTGTTCACGGTTTTCGTGAGAAAGGACATGGACTTCAACCAGGACGAAGAAACGGACCTGGCGGACGCCGTGGCCGTGCTGAAGGCCCTGGCCGGCCTGTCCCCCTCCGGCCCGGACGCGGACCGGGACCTGGACGAAAACGGAAAAATGGGCTTGCCCGAGGCCCTGGTCATCCTTCAATATCTGGCGGGAATGCGGTAAGGGGAGGTTCAGGTTGGAGAAGGGCCTCCCGAAAGCC
>JAHJUF010000107.1 GCA_018829095.1 Pseudomonadota bacterium
TCACGGCCCTGGAGATGGAAAAGGCCGTGAGGACCGAGGCTGCGGACGCTCATATGGTCGTGAAAGCCGCCGCGGTCTCGGATTTCCGTCCAGCCGCCTGCGCGGATCAGAAGGAAAAGAAGTCCGATGCCGAACTCACCGTCTGCCTGGAGAGGAACCCGGACATCCTGGCCGGGCTGGGCAGGGACAAGGGCAACCGGGTCCTGGTGGGCTTTGCGGCCGAGACGGAGAAGCTCCGCGAACACGCCACGGAAAAGCTCATCAAAAAGAACCTGGACATGATCGTGGCCAACATCGTGGGGGTGCCGGACTCGGGCTTTGCGGCCGGGACCAACAAGGTGACCTGCTTTTTCGCGGACGGCTCCTCCGAGGACCAGGACCTCATGCCCAAGGATGAGCTGGCCCACGCCATCCTGGACCGGGCCGCCCGGTTCCTCCTGCCGGAGACCGCCTCATGACCGGGGAAGGCGAACCCCTGGATTCCGGCCGGGCCCGGGAGCTTTTCCGGGCGTTTGCCGGGGAAGTCCGGCGGCATCTGGCCGCGCTCTCGGCGGACGGTTTTCCCGGCTGGGATGTGGGCAAGACCACCCTGGAAACCCTGGGGGACTGGACCAGGCCTCTGCCCCGGGCCGGTGCAAAACCTCCGGCCGCTCCCCCTCCCGGAGAAAGCCTGGAGAACGTGATCCAGGAGCTTTCCGCCCGGAAAGGCTGCGGAAACTGCCCGGCAAGCGGTTTGGCCGTGCCGGGGGAGGGGAACCCCCGGACCCGGCTCGTATTCGTGGCCGGGGTCCCGGGCCTGGAAGAAGACGGCACAGCACGGCCCGTGGCCGGAGCCCCGGACCGGCTTCTCACGGATGTCATCGAAAAGGGCATGAATACTCCCCGGGCCGGGGTGTACGTCACCACGGCGGTGAAGTGCCGGCCCCCGGAAAACCGCGCGCCCGCGGCCGGGGAGATCCGCCAGTGCCAGGGCTGGCTGTGGCGGGAGATCCGAGCCGTGGGGGGGCGCTTCGTCTGCACCCTGGGGGAGGAAGCTGCCCGGGCCGTCCTGGAAACGGACCAGCCCCTAACCCGTTTGCGGGGCAAGATCCACGAGGTCCGGGGCGTGGAGGTCATGTGCACCCACCATCCCGCTGCGCTGCTGACCCATCCGGAAAAAAAGGGCGAAACCTGGAAAGACATCCAGATCCTCATGGCCCGGATGAACCGGGACTCCTGACAGCTTGTTGAAAAACATCCTGCTGATTCGTTCCAACCCATCACCCCAGGGGGCTCCATGAATCCCCGACGCCTCGTTCTCCTTTTCGTCCTGATCCCGGCCCTGGCCCTTCTGGCTTCAGGGCCCGCCCGGTCCGCCGATGAAGCCGCCCCGGTGTACGTGGTCAGCCTGTCGGGTCCCATTGCCCCGGGATCGGCCGGCTACCTGGTCCGGGCCCTGGACGTGGCCGCCCAAAACCGGGCCGCCTGTCTGGTCATCCGCCTGGACACCCCCGGCGGACTGGTGGACTCCATGCGGGTCATCGTCCAGAAGATCCTGGCCAGCCCCGTGCCCGTGGTGGTGTACGTGGCCCCGGCCGGGGCCCGGGCCGCCTCCGCCGGGGTGCTCATCACCCTGGCCGCCGATGTTGCCGCCATGGCCGAGGGCACCAACATCGGCGCGGCACACCCTGTGGGCGCGGGGGGAGTGGACATCGGCGAGGCCATGGAGGAAAAGGTGGTGAACGACATGGCGGCCCAGGCCCGGACCCTGGCCGAGCAGCGAGGGCGCAACGCCCAATGGGCCGAGGAAGCCGTGCGCCAGAGCGTGTCCGCCACGGTGGTGGAGGCTCTGGAGAAGAACGTCGTGGACCTGATGGCCGTGGATCTTGCCGATCTGCTGGAAAAGATCCACGGCCGGGAGATCCCCGGCAAGGGTACCCTCTCCACCCAGGGCGCGCCCGTCCGCCAGGTGGAGGCCTCCCTCAGGGAACGCTTCCTCATGGCCGTGTCCAACCCCAACCTGGCCTACATCCTCATGATCATAGGCCTGGCCGGCCTGTACTTCGAATTCACCAACCCCGGCGCGGTGGTTCCGGGGGTCCTGGGGGGCATCAGTCTCATCCTGGGGTTCTATTCCCTGTCCACCCTGCCCGTGAACTACGCAGGGGCCCTTTTGATCCTGCTTTCGGTGGTGTTTTTCATCCTGGAGGTGTATGTCACCAGCCACGGGGTTCTGGCCTTGGGGGGCGTGGCGTCCCTCGTCCTGGGCTCCCTCATGCTCTTTGACCGCCCGGCCACGGGCATCGGGGTACAGACAGGCGTGCTGGTTTCTTCCATAGGGTCCATCACGGTATTCGTGTTTGTGGTTTCCTACCTGGTGGTGCGGGCCCGCCTGTCCCGGCCCCGGACGGGCTCCGAAGGCATGGTGGGCAAGCTGGGGGTGGTGAAGCAGGTGGGGCCGGAGCCGGGCCGGGGCAAGGTCCAGGTGTTTGGTGAACTTTGGAATGCCCGGTTTTCCTCGCCCATGGAAGTGGGGGATGCCGTCCGGGTGAGGGCCATGGAAGGCCTCTCCCTTCTTGCGGACCCGGAAAGGGAAGCCGCCGGAACGGGGACGGACGAAGAACCCTAGCGCCGAGAGGCGCAAGGCTTTTCATCGAACCATAGGAAAGGGGGGCTATCCATCATGGGTTACGTGCTTCCGGTCATCGTCCTGGTATTCATGCTGGCCGCATCGGCCATCAAGGTGTTGAACGAGTACGAACGGGCCGTGGTGTTCCGCCTGGGACGCATCATCGACCACAAGGGCCCGGGCATCATCTGGCTGTGGCCCGGAATCGACAAGATGGTCCGGGTTTCCCTGCGTTTGGTGGCCCTGGACGTGGACCCCCAGGACGTCATCACCCGGGACAACGTGTCCGTGAAAGTGAACGCGGTGATCTACTTCCGGGTGGTGGAGCCGGTGAAGGCGGTCATCGAGGTGGAGAACTACCTGTACGCCATGAGCCAGCTGGCCCAGACCACGCTCCGGAGCGTTTGCGGCGGCGCGGAACTGGACGAGCTTTTGGCCGACCGGGAAAAGATCAACAGTCAGCTCCAGTCCATCCTGGATCTCCACACCGACCCCTGGGGCATCAAGGTGGCCACCGTGGAGTTGAAGCACATCGACCTGCCTTCCGAAATGCAGCGGGCCATGGCGCGCCAGGCCGAGGCCGAGCGCGAACGGCGGGCCAAGGTCATACACGCCGAGGGCGAGTTCCAGGCGGCGGCCAAGTTGAACGATGCCGCCGCGGTCATCTCCCAGAATCCCATGGCCTTGCAACTCCGTTATCTTCAAACCATGAACGAGATGGCCTCGGAGAGCAAGACCAACACCATCTTCCCCGTTCCCCTGGAGCTTTTTGGGCCCCTGCTGAACTCCATGAGGAAGAGGGATGAGGAATAGGGTGGGCAGCAGGATTTCAGCGGATTTTCCCGCCGGACAGGTTGACAAACGGCGGTTGCGGGTTTTATAAAAAGCGTTTGTTGCATGATGCCCCGGCCGGGGCGGAAAGCCGATAAGGGACGGGGGCCGGTTTCCGGCCTCCGTTATGCTTTGTGGACACGGCGTTCGATAAACCTACAAGGAGAGACCCATGGGTGGAAAGAAGAAGGCAGCCAAGGAAAAAGCCCTGGAAAAAATGACCGCCAAGGAGCTTCGGGAGCTGGCGCTCACCATCGAGGGAATCAACGGCGTGCACGCCATGAACAAGGTGGAGCTTCTCTCCGCCATCAAGGATGCCCGGGGCGTCGTGGACGAGAGCGGCCCCAAGACCAACATTGTCCGGGACATCAAGCAGAAGATCAAGGTGCTCAAGGTCAAGTGGGCGGATGCCGTGGAGAAGAAGGACGAGAAGTGGGTCCAGATCCTGAGGAAGCGCATCATCCGCCTGAAGAAAAAGACCCGGAGGACGGCCTGATTCCGGCGGCTGGGGGGCTTTCCATCCCGGCCGGGTCCGTGGCGTTTGACGTGGACGGCGTGGTGGCGGACACCATGGATCTTTTTGTCCGCATCGCCCGGGAGCGTTACGGCGTGCGGAACATCCGGGTGGAGGACATCACATCGTATGAGCTTTCGGAGTGCCTTGCCATGGACCCCGGGATCATCGGGGCCATTGTGGAGGAACTCATCCACGGGACCCACGCCGAACCCTTGTGCCCCATGGCCGGGGCGGCCCGGGTGCTCAAGGAGATTTCCGGGGCGGGCCTTCCCCTGGTGTTCGTCACGGCCCGGCCCCGGCAAGGGCCTTGTCCGCCGACGGCCCGGATGCGGGAAATTTCTAAAACTTGATCACCAACCAGGCGGCGCCGTCCCCGGGCAGCTTGTGGGTCAGGCACAGGCGGGCCCCCCAGCGGTCGGAGTGGCGCGCCTCCACCTGGCAGCGCGGTTCCGCGAAGGCCTTCACCAGGCCGAACTCCCCGCTCAAAAGCAACTCGCCCAGCGCTCCCTGTTCCACCCGGCTGCCGGCGGGCAGGAAAAACCGCCGCGCTAGGTTGTGCTCCAAATGTCCGGCGATCTGGTCCACCAGGGTCAGGGTGCGCCGCTTCACGTCCAAGTGAATCCGCCGCCGCAGGCGCACCGGGTGGGCCTGCTCCTCCCA
>JAHJUF010000108.1 GCA_018829095.1 Pseudomonadota bacterium
CTCGGGGAAATAGCGCTTCCGAAAGGTGCGGCTCTTGGGGTTTGTGGAGCGGATACGCTGGGCCGGAAAAGAGATGAGACTGCCCTTGCGGGGCTTTTCAGGAAGCGAAACAGCGGGTTGTGTACTGCCGACGGGTCGAAGGACCCGTCGCGGACTTGGAGGTTTGTCTTCTTCTTCCTCAACGGCGGGAACCGCAAACACCGCTTCGGGGCTTCGCTTGGGCTTTTCCCTGATCTGCATTTCTCCATCCCCTTTTGGTGGCCAATGGCCGGAAAAAATAGTGGGAAACCACCCGCCAGCCGGAGGCCCCGAAAACCGCCCAGGGCCCCGTTCCAGACTGATGCGAATTATAGGTCCGTTTGTAACGGATGCAAGAAAATTGTGAGGCTTCAAGACGGTTTGAAAAAAATATTTTTCACGCAAAAAAACAGCCGTTTACCACACCCCCGCACAGCCGCGGCCAACGCGCCTTCCAGCGCGGTCAGCCTCCATTCCCCGCCATTTTCAAGCCCTGCCCGGGGCAACGCCCGGATTCGCTTACAACCGCACGGTCCGGATGGGCCCTGGCGGCCGAATCCCGGCCATCGCTTCCAGGCCATTCCCGCCCATCCGGGGCCTCTGAAAACTCCCCTCCTGCCCTTTTTTCTCCGGCAAGCCCCTTTCCGGCCCTGATCCATCTACGTTGAATCAGAAATTTACCACTATCTATCTGATAAGCCTAAGACTGAATCCCACTCTGGCAACCCTTGGGGCTGACTTTTTATTCACCCTGACCGGAAGGTACGGAAAATGTAAATTTTTTTCCCATCAGGGGCTTTCCGTTTTTTTCGCATCCGGGTTATCCTGGCCCCTGCTTCCAGCCGCCTCCCCCCCAACCTCTTTTGAAAGGCCAAGCCATGAACCCGAAGTCCCGGACGTTCTTCCTGGCCGCGCCGCTGCTCTTGATCGCAACGGTGTTCTGCGTCACCTGGGCATTTTCGTTCTTGCTGCCGCCCCTCTTCCTGGCCATCCCGCTGCTTCTCGCCTACTACGGGTTCATCTGGGGGTCCGTGGCCCTGTACCAAAGACGCCTGGCCAAAGGCGAAGACGGCCCGGTGCTCAAATACGCCGAGCTTCGCCCCTCCTACGCCCGGCTCACGGCCTGGATGCTGGCCTGGACCATCGCCTACCCCCTCCTGGCCGGGGCCGTTGTCGCGGTCCGGATCATGTGGTCCCTGCCCGCGGGCTTCATCGCGCTGGGAGTCCTGTTTGCCTTGGTGAACGGCCCCAGCGAGGAGATCTTCTGGCGGCTCCTCCTGGAACGCGCGGGAAGGGATGGCGGTCTCTCCACGTCCCGGCGGCTCTGGTACGCCTCGACCGTGTTTTCCGCCTGGCACTTCGTGTTCGTGGTGTTCCTCCTGCCGGCCGGGGCCGTGGCCATGGCCCTGGTGCTGACCCTTGGCTCCACCTTCGTGGCCGGCCTCTTGTGGATGCGGGTCTACCAGAAGACGGCCAACATGTTCCCCAACATCCTGTCCCACACGGTCTTGAACGCCCTGGTCATCTGGCCCTCGGTCGCTTTCACCGTGCAGGACCTCATGCCCCTCCACTAGAAGGAAGGTCCCCATGCCCAACCCGGCCCAAGTCCTGGGACAGCCCTTGACCCTGCCCTGCGGCGCGGTGCTCGCCAACCGCATCATGAAGTCCGCCACCTCCGAGGCCCTGGGGGACCGGGATCACGGAGCCGGGCCGGGGCTCCCGGTCCTGTACCGCACCCTGGCCCAGGGCGGGGCCGGGCTCATCGTCACGGGCAACGTCATGGTGGACCACCGCCAGCTGGGCGAGCCGGGCAACGTGGTGGTGGTGGACGAGACCCGTCTGGACGCCCTGGCCCGCTGGGCGGTGGCCGGAACCTCGGGCGCGGGCCAGCTCTGGGTGCAGATCAACCACCCGGGCCGCCAGGTGCCCAAGATGCTGTTCCAGGACCCCGTGGGCCCGTCCGCCGTGCCCTTTGCCCCGGCCATGCAGCGCTTCTTCGCCACCCCCCGAGCCTTGGCAGAGGCCGAGATCGCGGACATCGTGCGCCGGTTCGGCGAGGCCGCCCGCATCGCGAAAAAGGCCGGGTTCACGGGCGTCCAGATCCACGGGGCCCACGGCTACCTGGTGAGCCAGTTCCTCTCCCCCCACACCAACCGCCGCACGGACCCCTGGGGCGGCGCAATCCAAAACCGCATGCGGTTCCTCCTGGAGATATACGCCGCCATCCGGGACGCCGTGGGGGACGCCTTTCCCGTGGGCGTGAAGCTGAACAGCGCGGATTTCCAATTCAAAGGGTTCTCCGAGGATGACGCGGTGATCGTCTGCCGGGCGCTGGAAAAAGAAGGCGTGGATTTGATCGAGATTTCCGGGGGGTCCTACGAAAGCCCGGCCATGACCGGCCGCAAGGCGCCGGAAAAGGTCCGGGCCCGGGAGGCCTACTTCCTGGATTTCGCCCGCCGCGTTCGCCGGGAGATAGCCTGCCCCCTGGCGCTGACCGGCGGGTTCCGCACGGCCGAAGGCATGGCCCGGGCCGTGGAGAGCGGGGATGTGGACCTGACCGGCCTGGCCCGCTCGCTTTGCGTGGACCCGGACATGCCCAAAAAGATCCTGGCCGGAGAGCCCTACGAAAGCCCGGTCCGCCCCATCCGCACCGGCGTAAAAGCCCTGGACAACGCCGCCATGCTCGAAGTCGCATGGTACGGGCTCCAGCTGTCCCGCATGGCCCGCGGCAAAAAACCCCACCCCCGCGAAAACCCCTGGATCGGCCTGGCCAAGGTCCTGGGAAAAAACGGATTTTCGGCATTCAGAAGGAAAAGGGAGAAATAGCGGTAAAAGAATAAGGAGACCATAGAGTATGAGCGACGAACTCTATTACCGGATCGCGGAAAACTTCGATGAAAACGCCCAGGGAGCCCCCAGGAGTGAGGACGGCGCGATTTCCGGGCATTTCATTGATTACCTGAAAGTCCTGTATACGCCTGAAGAGGTTGAGCTTGTCCAGCACCTGCGATGCAACCGGGAGTTTCCGCCCACCCGGTTCCAGCCGGAAAACATGAGGACCGCAGAGGATATCGCCGAGCTTGCGGGGAAAGACATCGTGAAGGTTCGCAGGCTCCTGGATGATCTTTCCCGCAAAAATCTTCCTTGTCCCCGGAATCCGCGTTTGACATAATTTACGTGGAAAACGATAAGGCTCTTGTGCGCTTGACGAGGCGGGCGGGAAACGCCGGTTCGGCCGGCGAGGCGGGATTTTGGCTCATGACCGACAAGAAACGCCCCGAGTGGGCCCCGGCGGGCGGGGGGGAGGGTTTCGCCTCCTTTGTGCTGCCCGGAGCCGTGAACAGCGAAAAATCGGCCCCGGCTGAAGGTCCGAAGAGGCGGGAGCTGTCCCTGGACGACTATGTCTCCGGCGTGCTCGGCCGGGACCGCACGATCCTGGGCCGGGCCATCACCCTGGTGGAATCCAATGCCCCGGCTCACCTGGAGCTTGCCCAGGAAATGCTGAAGAAGCTTCTGCCCCATGCGGAAAAATCCGTGCGGGTGGGCATCACCGGGGTGCCCGGGGCGGGCAAGAGCACCTTGATCGAGACCCTGGGCAACCTCCTTTGCGACCAAGGCAGCCGGTTGGCGGTCCTGGCCGTGGACCCGTCCTCCAGCCTTTCCCGGGGGAGCATCCTGGGGGACAAGACCCGCATGGAGCGCCTGTCCCGGCGGGAAAGCGCCTTCATCCGGCCCTCCCCGTCCGGGGGCGTCCTGGGGGGCGTGGGGCGCAAGAGCCGGGAAACCATGCTGGTGTGCGAGGCCGCAGGCTTCGACGTGATCCTGGTGGAGACCGTGGGAGTGGGCCAGAGCGAGAGCGCCGTGCGCTCCATGGTGGACTTCTTCCTCCTGGTCCTCATCGCCGGAGCCGGGGACGAACTCCAGGGGCTCAAGCGCGGGGTCATGGAGCTTTGCGACGCGGTCCTGGTGAACAAGGCCGACGGCGACAACGAGACCCGGGCCCTGGCCGCCCGGGCCGAGTTCGAGCAGGTGCTCCACTACCTCTCCCCCTCCACCCCCGGCTGGACCACCCGCGCCCTGGCCTGCTCGGCCCGCACGGGCAAGGGCGTGGGCGAGCTGTGGGCCACGGTGGAGGAGTTCGTGGACAGCACCCGAAAAAACGGGGCCTTCGAGGACCGCCGCCGGGCCCAGAGCGTCCAGTGGATGCACGCCATGGTGGAGGAATATCTGGGCAACCGGTTCAGAGGACACCCCGGGGTTCAGGAACTTCTGCCGGAAATGGAAAAGGCCGTGGCCGCAAGGGAGCTTTCCCCGGCCATGGCCGTGACCCGGCTGGTGGAACGCTTTGAACGCCGGAACCAGGAGGAAGGAAACCGCGCATGAACGCCTATGCCATCCACGTCACCGCCGACCCCGCCCCGGACCTCTCCCAGGCCGTGGAGATCTTTTCCGCTGCCTGGAACGCGGCCCCGGGCCTGTGGCTGGTCCGCACCAGCCTGAACGCGGCCCAGGTCCGGGATGCGGTGAAAACGCACCTGGGCCCCGAGGACAGGCTCCTGGTCCTGGGGGTTTCCGGGGAGGCCGCCTGGCGCGGGTTTTCCGAGGAAGCCTCCCAGCGGCTGCGGGAGATGCTGTAGCAGGCAAGCAGGCAGGCCGGTCCGCACGCCGGATGGCCCGCGGCGGCCTCCTCTCCCTTTCCGGGGGATGGAAGCCAGGGCCCCTTTCTTTCCGTGTGACCAACGGATTCTTTTCGCTTTTTCGCTTCTGGAACAACCCCATGAACATGGGTGGTGGAAAACGACCATGATACCTAGATTACCCGAAAAGGCGCGGCTTTTGACCCGGCTCGTCGAAGGCGGGTTCAACGTCCCGGATTTTCTGTATGTACCGGCCGAGGACTTTGATCAGGAACGGTTCGGAGACCTCACGGCTTTCCTGACCACGCACCAGGACAGCTTCAAGGTCATCGCCCGAAGCGCCCACCCGGCCGAGGAATTCTACAAGGGCGGCACCTTCGACTCCCTGGAGACTTACGGGGACGTGGGCGGCATCCGGTACGCCCGGAAGCGCATCATCAAGCTGGCCAAAACCACCAAGCGCCTGTCCATCATGCGCCAGCAGATGTTCGACAGCGCGCCGGACCTGGACTTGAAGGAGATGGGGGTCATCGTCATGCCCTTCATCACGGGGACCGGCATCATGGCCAAGATGGTGGGCCGCAACTGGGAATTCGGCTACTGCTGCGACCCCGGAGCCCGGATCCTCACCGAGCCCTACATCACGGACACGCCCCATGACCGCCGCCTGGTCCAGATGTCCAAGGATATCCAGGAGTCTTTGGGCTTCAAGTGCGAGATCGAGTACGTGATGGCCGAGGACGGGACCATTTTCGTGGTCCAGGCCAAGGACATTTCCGCTATAGACACCCTGGAGCAGAAGGAATCCGAGCGCACCGTGCGCCTGGATGGAGTGCGCCGCATCCGCAAGAGGAAGAACTACCGGGAACGGCCCATCTTCATCATGGACAACCGGGCCTTCTACATCGAGGTCATCTCCAAATGCGAGGAGATCGTCCTTTCCGAGGACCCTCCCACCACCATCGAGGACGTCCTTTCCGTCATCACCTCCTACGAGCGCCGCCTGGAGGAGTTCGCCATCCTGCACCAGCGGTTCGCGGTCCTGGGCCTGTCCATCCGGGAGCCCAAGGAGCTGTACCAGGTGGCGGCCCACTACCTGGACGACTTCCCCGAGTTCCAGGAGCGCCTGTCCCGGGCCCTGGCCGCCAACATCTACAAGCAGGACTACTTCCTGACCGAGGCCGACACCCTGATCGCCAAGGCCCGGTTCCGGGTGAACCTGGGCAGCCACGATGCCTACGGGGTGGACACCCTGAGGACTCCCATGTGGTCCCTGTACTGGAATATGGAGCACCACGAGGAGAAGGTCCGGGAATTCATTCGTCTGGGATTCACCACCGGCGACACGGTGGGCCTCGAAATAGACCCCCAGGAAAGGCCCATCATCTACCGCCTGTAAACCTAGGGGACGGAACCATCCGCGCCGGATCCCACGGGAAAAGATTGCCAAACCCGGGATCTTCCGGCATGGAACAGGTACACCTTTTTTGTCACGAAAAGCGGCGGGACCCGGGACCGGCAGAGGGAGGCCCCTGGCCACGCCCCACGCTCCAGGGAAAGGAAAAGCCATGTCCGCAATGTCCTACGAGATGCTCCTTCGCCTGGCCTTCGGCCTGGAACACAAGCGGCTCCTTGAACCCGGAAAAGACCCGGCGGGGCTGGCCGAAGCCAAATTCTACAACGAGGACAACACGCACCTGGTGAAGGCCGCCTCGGCCTACGCAATGCGCATCATCTACCACCACGCCTGCACCCACAAGGACCTGGAGAGCCGGGAACGCAAGAGGATCGCCACCTATGCCGCCCGCATGGCGGAGATTGACAACCTCCGGGAAGTGGGGGACCACCTGGCCGACTTCATCATGACCGTGGTGGACCGCCACTACGTGCCCCGGGACGGCCGCAAGTCCATGACCGATTTCATCAGGGAAAAAGAAACCGCCGCGGCTTAACAGCCTGTTGAAAAACAGGCTGTTAGCAGGCTGTATTCCAGCAGCCGGCCTAAGGCTTCACCGGGTAAAGGGGTTTTCGGCCTTTTCCCGGGCGATGGTGGACCGGGGGCTGTCGCCGTAGTGATGCCCCGGCCAGACCGTGGTGTCCTCCGGCAGGGTGTAGAGGCGCTCCCGGATGGAGGAAAGAAGGGTTTCCCCGTTTCCCCCGGGCAGGTCCGTTCGCCCCACGCAGCCCACGAACAGGCTGTCCCCGGTGAACACGTGGCCCGGGATGTACAGGCTGATGCCTCCCTGGGTGTGGCCCGGGGTGTGGATCACCCGGACCCGCCCGCTCCCCAGTTCCAGCTCATCCCCATGTTCCAAAAGCCGGTCCGGAGCCGGGGATCCCGCCCCGCCCAGGACCCGGGAAATGGCCCGGTTCCACGGGGCCCGGAGCCTCCTGGCGTCCGCACGGTGGATGGCGAGGCCCGCCCCTGTGGCCGCCAGGATGGCGGCGTTGCCGGACGAATGATCCGTGTGGTGGTGGGTGTTCACCACCCATTTCACGCGGTATCCGGCCTTCTGGACCGCAGTCAGCACCCGGCCGGTCTCAAAGGCCGGGTCCACCAGCATCCCCTCCCTTGCCTCCTCGTCCCACACCAGGTAAGCGAATACCGCCAGCCGTCCCAGCAGCATCTGTTGAATCCGCAAGGCCTCCACCTTTCCCCTGCCCTAGTATTCCGAAAAAGCGATCCGGGAGAGGACCTCCTCCTGGATGGCGGGGCCCAGGTCCGTGAAGTAGGCGCAGTAGCCCGACACCCGCACCACCAGGTCCGTGTAGTTTTCCGGGTGGGCCTGGGCGTCCCGGAGGGTGGCGTCGTCGATCACGTTGAACTGGACGTGCATGCCCTTGCCCGCGATGAAGGCCGCCAGAAGGGCCGCCAGATTCTTCTTTCCCTTTTCGGTCCGCACCAGGGCCGGGGAGAGCCGGACGTTCAGGGAGCTTCCGTTGGAGATCTTCCTGTGGGGGAGCGTGCAATAGGAGTTGATGACCGCCGTGGGGCCCCGGCGTTCGGAGCCGGAGGTGGGGCTCATGCTGTTGGAAACCGGCGTCCCGGCCAGCCGGCCGTTGGGGGTGGCGCCCAGGAGGGATCCGTCGTACACGTGCATGCCGTAGGAAAAGAACCCGGGCCGGAAGAAGCCGCCCCGGACCGTCCGGTGGCGGGCGACCTCATCGCAGAATATCCCGGCCAGCCAGGCGGCCATCTCGTCCGCCCCATCTTCGTTATTGCCGTACTTGGGAATCTTGTGGACCAGGCGCTGGCGCAGGGGCTCGGCTCCGGAAAAGTTGGTGTCGCACAGGCGCACCAGCTCGGCCATGGAAAGGAGCCGGTCCTCGAACACGGCCTTCTTGATGACGGTCAGGGAATCAGCCACCGTGGCCAGCCCCCGGCCGCCGATGGAGCTGAAGTTGTATTTCGCGCCCCCGGCGGTCATATCCCGGCCCGTTTCCAGGCAGCCGGAAAGGGTCATGGAGATGCAGGGGTTGTGGAACCGCTCCATGTACACCCGGTCCTTTTCGTTCACACAGGCGGCTATAAGGTCCACCTGGACTGCCATCTGCTTTTGAAAAGCCTCCAGGACCTGGCCGAAGCTCGTGAATTTGGCCGGGTCGCCGGTGCGGGCTCCGGTGCGCTTGCCCATCATGCGGATGCGGCCATCGGTGAGGACCATCTCCAGGACCCCGGCCAGGGACACGTCGTTCCCCGAGGTGCAGCCAAAGGTGTCCCCTTCCCCGGCGGGCTCCACGCAGCCGATGACCGAGTAGTTCCGGGCATCGGCAAGGGAATAGCCGCAAGCCTCCTGGGCCGGTACGATGACGTCGTCGTTGAACACCGCCGGCCCGCAGGTCCGGGCAAAAACCCCGGCGACCTTTTCCAGGTATTCCCGGGAGCTGTGGGAGCCCATGCGGATGGAAAAGGAATTGGTCATGGAGCCGATGTTGCCGATGGCCTCCATGAAGAGGTCCGTGAGTTCGTTGGCCGCGTCCGCGCCGTTTTCATCCACCCCGCCCACGGTCACCGCGCAGTTGTCCGCCCCCAACTCGCTGCCCGTGTGCTTGGCGAATTCCGGCAGAACCAAAAGGTTGTAGGACAGCTTGATAAAGAGCTCCTCAGCCAGGGCCAGGGCGAAATCCGGGTCCAGGGTCCCGGCATCCAACTCCCGCTTGTAATAGGGGTACAGGTACTGGTCCGCCCGGCCGATGGCAAGAACCGCCACCATGCCGTGGCTCACCAGGGCCGTGACCTGGGCCAGCCAGGTGAACTGGATGGCCTCGTAAAAGCTCTCCGGCGGCTTCCAGGAAACCTTGGAGAGCACCACGGCCATTTCCAGGAGTTCGCCTTTCCTGGCGGGGTCCTCCTCCCCGGCGGCCATGGATTCGGCCAGCACGGCCAGGCGATCCCCATACCGGCGGATGGCCTCACACACGACCTTAACCGCCTCGTAAAACGCCCGGCGGTCCGGATCGTCTCCCGCCTTGGCCAGGCCCTCCCCCGCCTCGGCCCATAGGCCGGAAAACCCCTTGCCGATGATGTTGCCGATGCCGAGCGTCAGGTGCCCCTGGACATCGAACACATTGTCCACCAGATTGGGGTTGTTCACGGCGATGTCGGATTTCATGCGGAGAAGCTTCTTCTTGTCCCCCTTGAGGTAGGGGGCGAGCGTCCGGCCCAGGGTTTTGGGACCAAAGCTCTTCCAAAGCCGCCAACCGGCCAGGGGACCGATGGACGGGGCCCTCATAAGCCCGGCCTTTTCCCAGGCCCGGCGCTTGAAGTCCCGGACCGTCTTGCCCTTCCAGAAAGGGAGGATCTCGTCGAAGAACTCTTGCCGGTCGCCGGGGTCCATGGAAAAGGGCCGGTCAGGGCGGGTGAGGATGGTGTCCAGGAAATGTTCCAGGACCATGTTGATCTCCCCCCGCTCCACGGGGATCACGGCGCCCAGGATCTTGCTCGACCGGTTCCCCGCGACCCGCTCCTCGGGGAGGATGTAGAGGGTCATGTGGTCCAGGGTATCGGCCAGGCCATAGGCCGCCACGAGGGAGGGGTGTTCCCCGGCGTGGAGAGCGTGGGCCCGGGTGAACCACCGGGCGCGCTCGATGCAGATTTCGTAGGGAGCGGAAAGGACTCGGCTCTTGAGCCTGGCGATGCGTTCTCCGGGGGGACGGGCTTCCATGAGCATGGTGGGCCTCTTTTTTGGAGAAAAGGGAGTCTTTTACCTACTCTATCTTTTTTTGAACGCCCGGAAAAGGGCAATTCCCTGTCTTCCGGGTATTAAAATACAGGATTCCCCCCATACATGGGCCGGGCTCATGCGTTCTACAAGGCTAACCATGCAAAAGACCGGTAAGGCAGGATACCATGCCCAAGCTGCCCGATGTCCAAATGGTCAGGCAATATCCGGATGCCACGCGCCTGCACCAGAAAGTCGCCGGAAAAAGCGCCTGCTTTCGCCCTGTCTGCCAGGAAGACCTCGCCGCCTCCAACCGAAAGGACCCGCCATGAGAGCCTTCAAAGCCTTCCTCCTCGCCGCCGCGGTCCTCGCCCTGCCTTCCCCGGCCCCGGCAGCCGGGCCCGGCCCCACAGCCGAAGAACCCCGGAGCGAAACCATGGAGAAAAACGGACTCGACGCCGCCTATTTTGCAGGGGGATGTTTCTGGTGTACGGAATCGGACTTTGAGAAGGTCCCCGGGGTGCGGGAAGTGATCTCCGGATACGCCGGGGGAAGCCGGCCCAACCCCACCTACGAGGATGTGTCCGCAGGGAAAACCGGCCACCTGGAAAGCGTGAAGGTCGTCTTTGACCCCCGGGAGGTTTCCTACAAGGAACTCCTGGACTGGTTCTGGCGCCACGTGGACCCCACGGACCCGGAGGGGAGCTTCGTGGACCGGGGCCGCCAGTACGCCAGCGCCATTTTCTACGCCAACGAAACCCAGAAAATGGCGGCCGAGGCCTCCAAAAAGGTACTCATGGAGTCCAAGGCTTTTGACAAGCCCATCGTCACC
>JAHJUF010000016.1 GCA_018829095.1 Pseudomonadota bacterium
ATTCCGCCGCCGGGACAAAGGATGAGACCCACCGCAGCCGATTCCCCGGTCGGTCAATCCATCACATCGGAAAGCCAGCCGTTCTTCCTCTTGATGTCCCCTATCATCCGGTCGTAGTGGTGCAGATGGACCAGGGACCTTACGGCCAGGTGCAGGCCCAGGATCAGGAGCCCCGCGCAGACCGCCAGCACCGGCAACAGGAGGTACATGATCCCCAGGATGTCGTAGTACCGGGACGTGGCGATGAGGAGCGTCACCATGGCCAGGGGCAGGGCCAGGACGGCCAGGGCCGTGCGCATGGTGGACAGGGAGGTCCTCTTCTCCGCCAGGAGAAGCTGGACCTTGTTGATGATGACCGCCTGGGACTGGGGCGTTTCCCTGGATTTCATCCTTGCCTCAAGGGAGGGGGGTCACGGAAAGGCCGGATACCTTATTCGATAAGGTAATGCACGTTCCCTCCGCGCGCCAGGTGCCGCGCGCGCGCCCGTTTCTCCGCCGGCCTGCGCCGGGGAGACCTCATTTCCCTTCCAGGGCGGTCATCATCCGGTCCGCGCATTGGTATTCCAGGACGCAGGAGGTGTCGAACACTTGGTTCAGCATCCAACGGAGGTAGAGGTTCACGGACCTTTTGGTGGCCCGGATGGCCATGCCGTGGCCCGAGGCGAGCTTATCGGCCATTTCCATGACCGCCCGGTCCAGGTCGTCGTGGGGCACCACATGATTCACCAGGCCCACGGCCCAGGCCTCCTCCGCGTCCAGGATGTCGCCGGTCATGAGGAGTTCCTTGGCCTTGTTCACCCCCACCAGCAGGGGATAGATGACGCAGCCGCCGTCCCCGGCCGCCAGGCCCACCTTCACGTGGGTGTCCCCGATGCGGGCCCGGTCCGAGGCGATGACCACGTCCGCGAAGAGCGCCAGGGTGGCCCCCAGGCCCGTGGCCGCGCCGTTCACCCCGGAGATGATGGGCTTGTCGATCTCCAGGAGGTTCACCAGGATTTCCCGAGCCTCGGCAAACACCCGGTCCATGGTGGCCCGGTCCGGCAAGGGCTCCTTCAGGTCCGCCCCGGCGCAGAATGCCCGGCCAGCCCCGGTGAGGGTGATGACGTCCGTTTCGGGATCGTTTTTCACCTCCCGGAAGATCCGGGTGATCTCCGCGTGCATGGCAGGAGTCACGGCGTTCAGGCGCTCGGGCCGGTTCAGGGTCAGGCGCAGGATGCGGCCCTCCCGCTTGATGAGAATGTTCTCGTAGCCCTGGTACTCCATGTCGCCTCCATCATAGTTATCAGGGGGAAAGATGCTGGAGGATAGCAAAAATGAGCCCCGGCGAGAAGGGGAATTCCACAAAGGGCTTGTAACTTGCCCCCGGGATGGGCATCTTTTTGATCAAAAAGCTTTGTTTAAGATATTCAAGACTCTTCCGCCCTTGCATCCAAACCCTCTTTCCTTTGGGAGACGGACATGGAACTCGCCGTGAACCAGTTGAACAGGATCATGGATCTTCCCCTGGCCCGGGAGGTAAAGGCCGGGATTTCCATCCGCCTGTTCCGCCTGTCCTTGAAGGCCCTGGCGTTGTCCTTTGCCGTGAGCCCCAAAATGCGCCGGGAGATCATGAACCCTAGCACGGGCTTCGTGTTCAACGCCCGGTACCAGTTCTCCACCCGGGACGGCAAGGTGCATGCGCATGTGCTGTTTGCAAACGGCCGGGCCCGGTCCGGGGCAGGCAGGATCGAAAACCCGGACGTCACCATCTTCTACCGGGACGCCCCCACCCTGGCCCGGCTCTGGAGCCAGGGGCCCGAGGAGGCCCTGGCCAACCTCCTCACCAACGACATGTCCTACACCGGGAACATGGCGTACCTCACCAAGTTCTCCTACATGACCACCCTTCTGGCCCCGAAGAAAAACAGCCAGGCCGCCCCGCCCCCGGCCGCCGAGCCGCCGGACGTGGATGCGGGCGGGAAACGGAAAAAGCATCAATACGAGGCCCTGGACCGGCCCACGGACAACGTGCGGTTCCTGCCGGACCCCTACATCTCCCGGTACTCCATCGCGGACTTCCCCCGCCTGGCCCGGCTGCGGAACCGCCGGTTCGCGGCAAAGCCCGCCATCTGCATCGAGCGGGCGAGGCTGGTCACCGAGTTTCACCGGGAACACGGATTCGAGACAGACCGGGACGGGAGCCCCTTCAACCCGGACCTGCGCCAAGCCATGGCCCTTTCCCACGTGTTGAGGAACAAGAAGCCCGTGATCCTGGCGGACCGGCTCCTGGCCGGGTCCACCACCTCCCACGAGGTGGGGGTGCCCGTGTACCCGGAGCTCATCGGCACGGTCATCTGGCCGGAACTCAGGACCATCGGCCATCGGGAGTTGAACCCCAACGACCTGTCTCCCGAAGACGCCGACGTATTGAACTTTGAGGTGTTCCCCTTCTGGATGAACCGGAATATCCGGGAATACTGCCGGACACAACACGGCAACCCCCTGTCCCAACAACTGGAGGAGCGGTTCGTCCTCTATTTCATGATGAAGAACAACGCCATCTCCCACACCATCCCGGATTTTCAAAAGGTGGTGGCCCAGGGGCTTTCCCCCAGCCTGGAAAAAGCGCGGCAAAAGGAGACGCGGGCGCGGCTCCCGGAGAAAAGGGATTTTTACCGAGCCGTGGGCATCACCCTGGAAGGGGTGCTGGCCTATGCCGGGAATCTGGCCGCCGAGGCAAGCCGCCAGGCCGCGGCCCTTTCCCCGGTCAGGCAGGACCAGGCCCAACGCCGGGCCGAACTCCTGGACATGGCCGCCATCTGCGAAAAGGTCCCGGCCGGGCCCGCGAAAACCGTGCACGAGGCGGTCATGGCCATCTGGATCGTGTTCGTGTGCCTGCACCAGGAAAACGCCAATTCCGCCCTTTCCATCGGCCGCCTGGACCAGATCCTCCAGCCCTGCTTTGCCCATGATTTTTCGGCCGCGAAAACCGGCCAAGAGCGCGAGGCCGTGATCCACAGGACCCTCACGCTTTGCGCGAGCCTGTTCCTCCAGTTCAACGACCACGACCCCCTGGTGCCCGATGTGGGCAACCGGCTCTTCGGCGGCAGCTCGTCCGACGACACGGTCACCGTGGGGGGAGTGACCCCGGACGGGGAGAACGCGGTCTGCGACATGACGTTCATCCTGTTGAAGGCCGCGGAAATGCTGGGCTTCCAGGACCCCAACATGAACGCCCGGTTCCATCCGGAGAAGAACTCCCGGGCCTATCTCCGGCGGCTTTGCGAGGTGAACGTGAACATGGGGGCCTCGCCCATCATCCACAACGACCGGGCCATGATCGCCTCCCTGAAGAACCAGGGCATCGCGGAAAAAGATGCCCGGGACTGGGGGGCCACAGGATGCGTGGAGCCCACCATCTGCGGCCGACACTACGGCCACACCAACTGCATGTTGCTGAACATGGTGGCGCCCCTGGAAATGGCCTTGAACAACGGCACGCACCCGGTCATGGGCGAGGCCATCGGCCCGGCGACCGGCGACGTGGCCGCCGACTTCCCGGCCTTTGCGGACTTTTTGGCCGCCTACAAGGCCCAACTGGCCTTCCTGGCGGACCAGTCCGTTCAGATCAACAACTTCCTGGGCGAGGCCCACCAGTACATCCACCCCACGCCGCTCTTGTCCTCCCTGTACGAGGGGCCCCTGGACAAGGGGCTGGACCTCATCCGGGGCGGCGCGCGCTACAACAGCTCGGGCGCGGCCCTGGTGTCCATCACGGACGTGGTGGACAGCCTCATGGTCATCAAAAAGCTGGTGTACGAGAAAAAGGAGGTGGGCTTCCCGGAGCTCATGGACGCCCTGGCAAACGACTTTGCGGGGGAGCGCTTCGCGGTGCTCGAAAGCCGCATCCGCCGGGTGCCCAGGTTCGGGTCCGGGGACCGGGAGGCCATCCAGATGGCCCGGGACCTCATCGATTTTACTTACAGCCTGTACCATCCCCGCAAGAACTACCGGGGCGGGCGCTACCTGCCGGGCTACTGGTCCATCTCCTACCACGTGGGTTTCGGCATGCTCTCCGGGGCGCTGCCCTCGGGGCGGAAAAAGGGCAAGCCCTTCACCCCGGGGCTCACCCCGGCACCCGGGGCATCGGAGTCCCTGCTGCCCAACCTTCATTCCGTGGCCGCCCTGGACCCGTTGAAGATGCCCAACAACATCGCCTTCAACGTGAAACTCGTGCCCCATGCCGGGGATTCCCACGAAAAGACCCTGGACCTCTTCACCGGCTATGTGGAGGGTTACTTTCAGTCGGGCGGCATGCAGTGGCAGTTCAACGTCATCTCCACAGACACCCTGAAAGACGCCATGGAGAACCCCCAGGACTACCCCTGGCTCCTGGTGCGCATCTCGGGCTACAATGCCTACTTTGTGAAGCTGAACAAAAACATGCAGATGGAGCTTATCGAACGGACCCAGTACGGGGCCTGAGGCGCGGATAGAGAGCGGAAAATGGGGGGAAGCCAGCCCGGGTTCCGGGAAGGCTCCCCCCCCTTTTTTTTCCTATTCCGCGTGGCGAATGCTGAGGACGCGCTCCATTTCGAAGAGGAGGTCCTGCTCCCGGATGACGCCCACCGCCCGGCCGTTTTTCTCCACGGACAGGCGGCGGCTCTTTTGGTACCGCATGAGATACACGGCCTCCATGAGGTTGGCGTCGGCCTCGATGGCCGGAGGCGGCGGACTCATGATGTCCTCCACCTTCTTTCTGGCCAGGTCGTGGACGTTCCGGGTGAAATAGCCTTCCCAGAACATGGGGGAATACTGGATGCTGTCCGCCGTGGAGGGCTTGGGCGCGGACAGGTAGGCGGGCAGGATGCCCTCGAACAGGTCCACGATGGCCACCACGCCCACTACCCTCCTGGCGGCGTCCAGCACCAGGATGCTCACGTGGTACCGCTCCACCACCTGGCTGGTGGCCAGGCCGGTCACCAGGGATTCCCGGAGTTTGAACACGGCCTCCTCCACCGTGGAGTCGGGCGTCACCGTGCTGTACACGGCGAGGGGGATCATGACATCCCCCACCCTCTTCTCATGGGGCGTGCCCTCGTGGGCGGCCTGGCGCCAGGCGTCGTTGATCTTGGCGGCCAGGAGGTCCATGGAGCACGGCTTGGCCAGGTAGTCGAAAGCCCCGTGGCCCCTGGCATCCTTGGCCGTGGTCTCGGCGCCGTGGCCGGTGAGCATGATCACCGGCACGTCCGGGGCGATCTTCCTGATCCGCTCCAGGGCCTCGATGCCGCCCATACCCGGCATCTTGATGTCCAGGATGACCACCTCGGGGTGTTCGGCCATGAGTTCGACAGCCTCTTCCCCGCTCCCGGCCACGATGGTGTCAAAACCCCTCTTGTCCAGGATCTTCTTGGTGGTGGCCCTGAACTGGTCCTCGTCATCCACAATCAAAACCTTGATGGTATGCTGCATGTCACATCCTCCCCTCTGAAAGGCCCGGCGGCCGGGGCGCGGGGGGCCGGAGCGGCGATCCGGTCCGCCCCCCTTTTCCTAACCCTTTTTATCGGCCCGGGCCATGGGAACTTTTTTCCCGATCCGGTTCATAAGGCCATCAACCAGCTTGCGATGGCATAGGCCACAAGCCAGAGCCCGACCACCAACGCCATCAGCAGAAACGCCCTGCCCCGGGAGAGCCCGGCCGCCGCTGCGGCCCCGGCCCCAAGCAGGTAGAGCCTCCACAGTCCGGCCCAGGCCGCGAAACCCGGAATCCAGGCCAACGCCACCGGCAGGCTGGCGTAGGAAGCCACCGTGAAGGCCACTCTCCCGGAAAGCCGCCCCGGTGCCAGCGGTCGGCCCGCCACATGGAGCAGCCCCCCAAGGACGAGGGCGCCGGCCAAGCCGTTGGCCAAAGCCAGGGCCGAGGCATACAGGGCGCCTTCCGTGGCGAAAACCCCGGTGAGCGCCGCGCCGATGGCGGAGCAGGCCAGGAGGAAAGAAAGGGGCCGCATGATCCGGCCAGCCCCCTGGTCCGGGGAAAACGCCCGGCTGGGGGAAAAGGCCACCGCCACGGCGGTCCTGACAAAGGCCCCCGGGCTGAGCGGGCCGGGCATCATTTCCATGGCATAAATCCTCATGGTTACTCCCTGTCGTTCCCGTTCAGAAGCTCGGGAGTCCGGCCCACCCCATCCAGCGCCAGTACGTGGCGGCCATGAGCATGAGGACGGCCATGTTCGTGAACCACAGGATCACCCCCACCCGGAGGAAGTCCTTGGCCTCGAGGTAGCCCGACGCGTACACGATCGCGTTGGGCGGCGTGCCGATAACCAGGCAGTAGGCCAAAGAGGAGGCGATGGCCGTGCTCATGGCCACGAAGGGAATCATGGACGTGCCCGGGTGGGCGATGCCAGCCATGGCCAGGGTCACCGGGCCCACGGCCGCGCAGGCCGGGCCGTCGGCCATGAGCTGGGTGAGGATGCCCGTGATGAGGTTGCCTGAAAGCAGGACCCCCAGCCCGGTGCCCAGTCCCAGGGGCACCATGATCTCCATGATGGTCCGGGCCAGCCAGTAAGCCGCGCCGGTTTCCACCAGGACCCTTCCGAAAATGATGGCCCCGGCGTACAGCCACACCACGCCCCAGTCCACACGGGTCTGATAGTCCCGCCAGTTCACCACCCCGGCCAGGACGTAGGCCACGGCGCCCATGACCGCCAGGACGCCGATGCCGAAACGGATTCCCGTCAGCTGGTAGATCAGGTTGTTTTCCGTTACCCACGAAAAGAGCGTCACCAGGAAAATGACCAGGGAGATCTTCTGCTGGCGGGTCCATTTGCCCCCGCCCTGGCGGGCGATCTCCCTCCTCACCACCTCCACGGAATGGGAAAGATCCGTGACCTCGGGTTTGAAGCGCCAGTTCACCAGAAACCAGGTGAGGGGCATAACGAAAAGCAGGAAAGGCACGCAGTAGAGCATCCACTGGCCGAAACCGATGGAAACACCGAACATGTCCTCGGCGTAGCTCATCATGATGATGTTCCGGGCCGCTCCAGAGGGGGCGAGCGAGCCGCCCAGGTTGCAGGCCATGGCGATGGTGATCATGAGCATCTTGGCCAGTTC
>JAHJUF010000109.1 GCA_018829095.1 Pseudomonadota bacterium
GGGTATCAAGGGTCCAATGGGGGTATTTTTTGGGGGGTACTTCGGCAGGTGCCGTTTTTGAAAGCGTAGCAGTTTCAAGAAGTTAAAAAGCTTTTGCGGTGGATGCCAGCTCCACCAAAAAGCATTTCCGGCATAAAACCGCCCCAAAGAGGGGGCCGTGGACCGCCCCGGGAGCTTCGGCTTGCCGGGGTCTTTTTTTTTCCCCGTGGCCGAAAAGTGGGGACAGGGCGGGGACAGAATGAGGGGGAAAGAAAAATTGGCTACAACCCGGTGGCTGTAACCCATTGATTTTACTGGCGCGCCTGGCAGGACTCGAACCTGCGACCTACGGATTAGAAGTCCGTTGCTCTATCCATCTGAGCTACAGGCGCGGGGGCCTTTTGGGCCGGGGATGGCCCGGATGAAACCGCAAGGATTCTTAGCATCGGATGGCCTGATTTGCAACTGCGCGGGCCGCCGGGTGGTCTGAAGTGATAGTCCGCCAAACCAAAACGACAAGACTTGATGACTTTGCAAAAATCGCCAAACCGCCCTTTCTTGTGCTCATAACCTATGATTTTATTGATAGCGAATTTATCAAAAAGGGGTTTTGCGAACTCATCAGACTTGTGACGCCCTATCCAGGGTGGATTTCTGTCCTTCTTCCCCGAAAAGCTGGGAACCCGGTCGGGAAAAGGCTGTTTTTACGGTCGCGGATGAACCCGCCCTGAAGGAGTGCCCGGACCTGGGCCTCGTGAAAGGGAGAGTCGTCAGGTTTGAAGCTGCCCAGGTCTTGCCCGCAGGGTGGGACCTTCCTGTTTCCCGCCCCAATCCGCTCTCAAAATCCTTTGCGCTTCGCGCCCTGGTCATGGGTTGGTGGTTTTTCAACAGCATCCGGGGCTTCCTCCGAATCCCCCCTGCCCCCCTTTGGAAAAGGAGGGATGCTCCGTGATGGGTCCTGGCGCTTCCTGTTTTCTTTCCGAACTCACCCTCTTTATCCTTTTTCCCTCTGCGCAATCTTCGGTTTCTATTCCTTTTCCTTCCCCGCTCGCAGCCTCACAGCCACGGTGCAACCCCCGTTGGGGTTGTTTTTGGCGGACACGGTGCCGCCCATGGCCTGGGCTAGGCTACGGACCAGGGCCAGGCCGATGCCTGTGCCCCGGGAGACGGATTCGTCCCGGCGGCTTCGGTAGAATTCCCGGAAAATGCGTTTCAGGTCCTTCGGCTCGATGCCCGGGCCCGTGTCCGAGACCCCGGCCTCGACCCAGCCCTTGCCCGGCCGGGCAAAGAGGGTAATCTGCTTCTCCGGCGCGTCTTTGGAGAATTTGGCGGAGTTTTCCACGAGGTTCAAAAAGATCTGGACCAGGGCTTCCCGGTCGTAGTCCACAGGGGCGGCCACCTTGTTGTCCACGTTGAGGGTGACCCCCTCCCGGGCGAGGTTTTCCCCCAGGATGTTTTGGACTTCCGCAAAAACCTCGGACAGGTCGCCGGGCTCCATGCGGATGGGGAGGCGCTTTTTTTCCAGGCGGGAAAACGCAAGCACGTTTTCGATGAGCCGGGAGAGGCGGGCGCTTTCGGCCCCCACCACGCTCAGGTATTCCTGTTCCCGTTCCGGCGTGGGGGCCATGCCCTCGGAGAGCATCTCCGCGTACATGCGGATGTTGGTGAGGGGTGTTTTCAACTCGTGGGTCACTGAGGACACGAACCGGGCCCGGCGGTCCGAATATTCGGCCACAGCCCGGGCGGACCGGTAGATGGCGAAAAAACCCAGGCAAAACACGGCGGCCAGCACCGTGAGCACCCAGGACAGGGTGCGCCGGGCAGGGGAGGGGGGTGGGTTCTCGCAGGCCAGGGCCGCGTGGAGAAAGGAGAACGGTCGGGGAAAGGTCCGTTCCACCACCACCCGGGGCGTTGGCGCGTCCGGCCCCAGGATGGCTGAAGCCAGCCGCCGGGCCCCGTCCTCCACCACCAGGGTGAAGCGGGCGAATCCCGCCAGGGGCTGGCCGGAAAAATGCCGCTGTGCCACGTCTTTCACCAGGGCGGGAGCGGAAATCACGGCCCCCTGGCGGAAGATGCGCCCGTCCACCAGCACCCGCCGGAACAGGAACAACCGGTCGTCGTCCAGGACCAGGGCCTGGAGGGGGTCCACCTCGGCCCGGAGGGCCGGGGCGCGGTCCCGGGCGTCTGGGGATTCCCGTTCCGTGGACTCCATGAGGGCCTCTCCCGCCGGGGATGACGGTGAGGCCGCCATGGCCGGGGCTGATCCTGCCGCAAGGTCCCGCCGCGCCTCCTGTTGTCTGTCCGCTGAAAGTTCTCTTTCCGCATCCGTGTCGGCCCAGGACTCCATGGCGTCCGCCTCGGCCCTGCTTTCCCGGGCCTTGGTTTCGCCGAGACCGGCCTGGGGTTCCTGGGCCTGTTCCTTGGCCAGGGCCACGTATTGGCGTTCGGTTTCGTCCTTGGTCCGGGCGAGGTTTTGGGCCTGAACCGGGGTCAGTTCCTCCACCCGTTTGCCCTTTTGCCCCAGGGAGGAGGGGGCCCGGCGGGACGGGAAGGAAAGGTACTTGTCCGTGAAGGATTCCTCCTTGGGTTCCGGGGCCTGGCCGTAGAGCTTGCCCGCGGCCCGGGGCGGGGAGGGGGAAAGGCCTCCGGAAGAGGCCAGGAGCCGGGAGAATTGCCGCGCGGCAGCCTCCAGGGTGTTTTTGCCATCCGGGGCGTCCGGGGAGGACGCGGCCGTGAAACCTCCATCCGCGCCGCCCTGGAGGAGCCCGAGGACATAGGGCCGTTGGAGGCCTTCCCCGGGGGGCTCGGCGTACTGGTCCACCGGGAGGTCTTCCAGGGCCTGGACCAGATCCGCCAGTTCGCCCTGGATGCCGTCCATCAGGGACTCGGCGGAAAACCGGACCCGGGCCTGCTCCTCAGCCCCGAGCCCCTGCCACGCCCGGTTGGCCAGCAGCCCCAGGGGCGCGGCCAAGGCTGCGAAGAACACCAGGATGAAGATGGTCAGGCGTTGGTGGCTCATGGCAGGTCCAGAACCCAGCCCTCCCCCCGCACCGTGCGGAAGAGGGGTTCGCCGTTGGTTAGGGTGAGAATCTTTTTTTTCAGCTTCTGCATGTGGATGTCCACGGTGCGGGTCTCCACCCCGGCGTCCTGGTACTGCCAGACCTGGGTGAGGAGTTCGCCCCGGGACACGATGCGGCCTTCGGCCCGGGAGAGGTAGCAAAGAATATCCATCTCCCGCCGGGTGATGTCCGTGGCCCGTTCCCCGGCCCGGGCGGTGAGGCGGGTGCCGTCGAACTCCACGCCGCCCAGGGTCAGGGTCCCGCCTCCCACGCTTTTCCCGGTCCGGCGCAGCAGGGCCTCCACCCGCACCATGAGTTCCCGCAGGGAAAAGGGTTTGGCCACATAGTCGTCCGCGCCCGAGGAAAATCCCTCCACCACATCGTCCTCAGACCCCTTGGCCGTGAGCATGAGGATGGCGGCCGCCGGTTTTTTGGCCCGGAGTTCCCGGCAGATGGAAAAACCGTCCAGGGAGGGCAGCATCACGTCCAGGACCGCGAGGTCAAAGGGTTCGGCCAGGGCACGGGAAAGTCCTGCCTCGCCGTCTTCCTCTCCGGCGGCCTCGTAGCCGTGGAAGGTGAACAGATCCAGGAGCCCCCGGAGAATGCCCGGGTCATCCTCCACCACCAGGACGCGATGTTTCATGTTCCTCCTCCCGTCAAAATGGATGGCGATGCAATAAGTCAGGAATCTACCAAAACCGTCATTCCGGCGAAGGCCGGAATCCAGTTTTTTTCGTGCGTTACAAAAGCCCTGGATCCCGGCCTTCGCCGGGATGACGACTTGTTGCATCCCCGGCAAAAGGGATTCATCCGGATTCTACCCCAGTCCCAACCCCCGGAAAAAGCAAAAGTTTTGCAAAAACCGTTCGCCGGGTTTTTGCGATTCTTTGCATTGAGCCTAAGGGCCTGCGGGGTGATCCTGGAATTGCGCCGGGGGTCATGTCTCCGGAAAAATCCCAACCTGAGCCCAAGAGGAGAAAACCCATGAGAAATCGAATCCCGTACCTGATCCTGATCCTGGTCCTGGCCGTTGCCACCCTGGGAGCCATGGAATGGATGGATGCCCCCCAGGCCGCGCCTTCGCCACAGCCCGTGGTTTCCCCGGTTCCTGTGGCCATGGGGGGGGCTGGGCCCGTCTCGGTCACGGGTCGTCTGGTGGCCGATAAAATCCCGCCCCACGGCACCCAGGCCGTGGACCTGTGCATCACCCTTACGGCCGAGCCGGAAAAGGGGATTCTCCAGGACCCGCCGCCGGGCGTGGACCTGGTGGTGGTTCTGGATGTTTCCGGCTCCATGTCCGGGGACAAGATCACGGACGCCAAGGCCGCAGTCCTGGCCCTGGTGCGGGGGCTTACAGACCGCGACCGCTTCGCCCTGGTGGCCTACTCCGACCGGGCCTGGGTCCAGTCGCCCATGAACCTTGCCACGCCCCTGGGCCGGGAGCGCATGGAGATGGACCTGGCCGATCTGAACGCGGGCGGCTCCACCAATCTCTCCGAAGGCCTGGAGACGGGCATGGGGCTTTTGACCGGAAACGGCCGGGTCAGGAACCTGGGCAAGCTGGTCCTGGTTTCCGATGGTCAGGCCAACCGGGGGGTGACCGATACCGGGGCCCTGTGCGTCCTGGCGGAAAAAGCGCTTTCCGGGGAGTTCGCGGTTTCCTCCGTGGGCGTGGGCCTGGATTTCAACGAGACGCTCATGGCCTCCCTGGCGGATCACGGCGGCGGCACGTACCGTTTTCTTTCAGACCCCGAGGGTTTTTACGCGGCCTTTGCCCAGGAATTGAACCGGACCCGGTCCGTGGCGGCCACGGGGCTTTCCGTGCATGTGCCTTTGCCCGCCGGTGTGCGGGTGGCGGACGCCGGGGGCTATCCCGTGACGGTCTCGGGCAACGAGGCCGTGTTCCATCCCGGTGACATCCTCCACGGCCAGACCCGGACCCTGTACGTGACCCTGGAGGTTTCGGACCAGGCGGCAAACCCCGTGGCCATCCCGGGCGTGAGGCTGGGATTCCGCGCCGGGGACCAGGCCCATGAGGCGGTTCTGGACCAGTCCTTCACCATTGCCCGGGCCGATACCGAGGCCGGGGCCTGGGCCTCCCTGGACCGGGAATCCTGGGAAAAGAAGGTCTCCGTGGATTCCTTCGGCCTTTTGCGCCAGGAGGTGGCAACCAGCGTGGCCGGGGGGAACTACCAGGAGGCCCGGGACAAGATCCAGGAATACCGCCGGGACGCGGACGAGAAGAACGCGGTGGTGCAATCCCCGGCCGTCACGCGCCACCTGGAGGAGGAGGTTTCCAGCCTGGAGGCCCAGGTGGGGGAAATGGCGGACGCCCCGGCCAAGGAACAGTCCACGGTCCGGAAAGCCGAGGCCAAGAGGCTCCAGTACGAGGGATACAAGGACCGCCGGAGTTACTGAACATACAACCCGATGAGCAAAGGGAAGGGA
>JAHJUF010000110.1 GCA_018829095.1 Pseudomonadota bacterium
GTCCGGTAAGTTCCATGAAACGGGTGCCACAAACGGCGTTTCAAAAAAAACCGCAGATGACGCAGATTTTGAAAAAGATGACGCAGAAGGATCTTTGCGATGAAGTCAGCCGGAGGGTTCGCCCTTTCTTCCTCTGCGTAATCGCTTCATGAAATCTGCGTACTCTGCGGTTTCTTTGACTTTTTTCCCATCGGGACTTACCGGACAGGACACTATGATATCTTCCCCGGCTGCCGCCGGAAACCCCGTGGGCCTTGGGCGGCACCCAGCAACGACACTGAGGGCTACCCGCCCCTCCGGCCTTTTGCAGCCATTTTCCAATCCCTGAAATTTCCGTGCCCGCTTTTAACGAAACAGCCTGCGCGCAAAGACGCTGACCGTATTATAAATAAAGCCCGGCGCGGATTTCAGAAGCAGCGAAGTGTAGTCCTTTTCCGGCACGTCCGCCTCCTCATAAGGAGCGAGCCCCAATGCGCCAGCCTTGCACGCCACCACGCACAGGCCGCACCCGATGCACCGTACACGGTCAAAGTGCATCCTGGGCCCGAATTGGCTCCATGAGCCCATGGGGCAGGCCTTGATGCATTTTCCGCAGGAGGTGCAAAGCTCATTGTTCTTTTCCGGCATGAAGTGGGGCCTGGAAATGAGTCCCGGAACGGACAGCTCGTTCACGGTGCGCAGGGCGTGGCAGCAGCATCCGCAACAGGAACAGGATCCGTTTCCCCGGACGTCCGTGCCGGCGTTCATGACCCAGGTGACCAGGCCGTTTTCCTCGGCGTCCTTTTTGACGGCGATCATCTCCGCCTTGTCCACGCGGCGCATCATGCCCCTTTCCACAAGGGGTTTCACCATGGCGCCGAAGCTGGCGCAGTTTTCCATGGGCTTGCCGCAGCCCTGGCCCATCATGTCCGTGGTCTGGCGGCACTGGCAATGGGTGAGGCCAAAATCGTCATAATGATCCAGTACCTCTTCCAGCTTGTCCGAGGGCCATGCCTGCTGGAGAGTGGGAGCGAGTTTTTGCACGGGCAACGCCCGCACCAGGGCAACGGAATTTTTGTCGTAGGACTTCATGTATTCCGACTCCCAGATCCGCTCGAAAATTTGCGCGAACTTCTGGTGCCAGACCGTGCGGGTTTTCAGGTCATTGGTCATGAGCGCCATCTCGAAGGTGCCGGGCACGATGGGCAGGATCGTGTATTTGCGGGGCGAACCCGAGGCCAGGACCACCTTTTTGTCCAGGGCCAGGTGGTCCATGATCCGCTTGACGTCCGCCAAGCTCCTTCCGGACTTTTCCGCGATCTTCTCCGCTGTCCTGGGGCGGAAAATGGGCAGATGCTTCACCAGTTCGGCCTCTTCCTCCGTGTACATGTGGCAGACCATTTCCAGAAGGTCATCGGATTTGGGCGGGCCGTTCAGCAGGGGGGATGCATAGCGGGCCATGATCTTGTGATGCGCCGGGGTGGGGCGGTCAGCCGTGGCGAAACCGCCGATTTCCGTGTTGATGATGATCGTCTGTTTGGCTTTTTTGGATTTCGGCATGGGAGTGTCCCTTCTTTGTTTAGCGGTCTTTGCCGGGTTTCTCTTCTTCCCGGGCGTTGATGGTTTTCATGGCCCCGGGGCGCCACCGGCACCCCCTCCGGGCGGGGTGCGGAGCGCAGCAGGTTCGGGAAATGCCAGTGGCCACTCAATGCCGTTGACTTAAGAATATTTCATGGCCCATTTGCCGTGGCGACTTCTTGATTTTCTTGGGTATTTGCGTCCTGGTCGTTTTTTATACCTTTGCCGGGAGATTTGTGCAAGGCAGGTGTTCAGGAGGTCTATGGCCTGCTTGTCATCCTGACCGATGAGCGGGCCCGACCTTCCCCGGAAGCCCTCGGCCTGCAGGAACTCCTTGATAAGCTTTAAGAATTCCTCATCTTCCCAGCGGAGGCGATAGAGCTGGCGCAGGTCGCTCGCCTTGATTTCGTTTTTGTCCTGAAGAGAAGTGGCGTAAAGGACGGTCTTGCCCGGGGCCGTGCGGGCCTTGACGATGCGCAGCCGGATGGGTGGGAGAACCGGCAGGCCGAGGCGGGTGAGCTTTCCGCGGAGCGTCGCTGGCGGCTCCAAGGTCATGATTTTATCCCGGCGGTTTTCCTGGAGGAAGGCCATGGCATCTTTCAACATCCCGTCCTGGGGCAGGCGGACGACAAAGTCGATGCCTTTTTCAAGTAGCTGATAAAACATATCAAAACTTGCGAAACCCCGGTCATGCGAAGAAGGTCGCCCAGGTCGAGCCAGTCGGCCAGGAGTTCCGTCAGGCCGCGTTCGGACGAGTTGTTGGGCCCCCGGCCACGTTGACCGGCAGTTTGGCCAGGACATCGAACAGGGTGCAGACATGGGCCTGGGGAAAGTAGGCGTGGCGGCATTTTCCGTACCGGTCAGCAACAGTGCCCTGTTCCCCCTTTTTCTAAGGGGGGAATCCAGCCCGGGCTGGGTCTCAAAAGGACAATATTTCTGGCAATGGCTATAGACGACAAACGTTTTGACCCTCCCCGCGATCCTGCTTGACATCCCTCCAGCTTTTTTGGTATTTTTACGATGAACGAGCGCTCAGTCAGGAGGGGTATGGAAGCCATCCCACAAGCTGTGCAGGCCAAGGTCCGGGACCCGGAACTGGTGGAGAAGCGGCGGCGGCAGATCGTGGACGCGGCCGTGGCGCTTTTTGCGGAAAAGGGGTTCCACCGCACCACCACCCGGGAACTCGCCCGGGCCGTGGGCTTTTCCATCGGCCTGCTCTACGAATACGTTTCCTCCAAAGAGGACGTGCTGTACCTGGTGTGCGAGGATATCCACCGGGAGATGGAGCGGGCCGTGGCCGAGGCCCTGGGCCAGTCCGGGGGCGGCCGGGAGGCTGTGGCCGGCATGATCCGGGAATACTTTTCCGTCTGCGGCCGCATGGAAAAACACATCCTTTTGATCTACCGCGAAACCCACGCCCTGGGGGAGGCCCACCGGAAACGGGTCCTGGAAAGCGAGGTGCGCATCACCCGGCTTTTCGTGGACGCCCTGACCGGGCTGGTGAACGGCGGGCGGCTCTCGCCCATGGGGCCCGGGGCCCTGGAACTTCTGGCCCACGACATCACGGTCATGGGCCATATGTGGGCCTTTAGGGGCTGGTTCCTCCAGCGAAGATACGGATTGGAAGAATACGTGAAACTCCAGACTTCCCTCATTCTGGACCGCTTGGCCGGGCCGGGGGACAGGAAAGACCCATGACCCAGGAAACCCAGGTTTACCGTCCCAAGAACGCGGTGCGGGTGGTGACGGCCACCAGCCTTTTCGATGGCCACGACGCAGCCATCAACATCATGCGGCGCATGCTCCAGGGAAACGGCGTGGAGGTGGTGCATCTGGGCCACAACCGCTCCGTGGACGAGATCGTCACCGCGGCCATCGCCGAGGATGTCCAGGGCATCGCCGTGTCCTGCTACCAGGGCGGGCACATGGAGTTCTTCAAGTACCTGGTGGACCTTTTGGCCGAGCGGGGCTCGCCCCATGTGAAGGTCTTCGGCGGCGGGGGAGGGGTCATCGTGCCCCAGGAGATCGCGGAACTGACGGCCTACGGCGTGGCCCGCATCTACTCCCCGGCCGACGGCGCGGCCCTGGGCCTCCAGGGCATCATCAACGACCTGGTGCGGCGCATCGACTTTCCCCTGGCCAGCCTGACGGATGTGGAGGCGGACGTGGACCAGCTCTCCCCGGACCGGCCCGGGCTGGTGTCCCGGATGATCACGGTCATGGAGGGCTCGGCCGCCATTCCCGAAAAGAAACGGGACGCTTTGGCGGAGAAGATCCGGGATCGGGCCCGGCGGCGGGTCATCCCTGTGGTGGGGATAACGGGCTCCGGCGGCGCGGGCAAGTCATCTCTGACCGACGAACTGCTCCTGCGCCTGCTCATGGATTTCCCGGACCTCCGGGTGGGGGTGGTGTGCACGGACCCCTCCCGGAAAAAGACCGGCGGCGCACTCCTGGGCGACCGCATCCGCATGAACAGCCTGTCCGGCTCCCGGGTGTATATGCGCTCCCTGGCCACCCGGCGGTCCGCCACCGAGCTTTCCACGGCCGTGGCCGAGGCGGTGGAGGTGTTGAAGGCTGCGGATTTCGATCTGATCATCGCCGAGACTGCGGGCATCGGCCAGGGCGACACGGCCATCGTGGAACTGGTGGATGTGGCTGTGTACGTCATGACCGCCGAGTTCGGGGCCGCCACCCAGCTGGAAAAGATCGACATGCTTGATTTCGCGGACCTGGTCATCGTGAACAAGTTCGAAAAGCAGGGGGGCGAGGATGCCGTGCGCCTGGTGGCCAAGCAGGTCCAGCGGAACCGCACCGCCTTTGGTCAGGACCCTTCGGACATGCCCGTGTACGGCACCGTGGCCTCGGCCTTCAACGACGACGGGGTCACGGCCGCGTACCTGGGCCTCCTGGAGGCCGTGGGCGGGAAGACCGGCGTGAAGCTCCAATCCCGCCTGCCCAAGCCGGAGGGAAAGACCTCCACCAAGAAGACCATCATCCTGCCCCCGGGCCGGGTGCGCTACCTCTCGGAGATCGCGGACACCGTCCGGGGCTTTCATCGGACCACGGCCGAACAGGCGGAGCAGGTCCGCCGGGCTTGGCACCTGGAGGAGGCCGCCGCTCGCCTTGCCGGGGAAAAGGACGAGGATGCCGCGACCGTCCGGCGCTTGAAGGACCTGGCCAAGCGGGAGAAGAGGGCGCTGGATCTCGAAACCCGGGAACTTCTGGACGCCTGGCCGGAGATGAAAAAGGCCTACTCCGGCGACGAGTTCAGATACACGGTCCGGGGCCAGGAGTTTTCCGTGCCCCTCACCACCGAATCCCTGTCCCATCTGAAGATCACCAAGGTGGCCTTGCCCCGGTTCACGGACCCCGGGGAGATCTACCGGTGGATGCGGGAGGAGAACCTGCCCGGCCGGTTCCCGTACACGGCCGGGGTGTTCCCCTTCAAACGCGTGGGCGAGGACCCCACCCGCATGTTCGCGGGAGAGGGCGACCCCTTCCGCACCAACCGGCGGTTCAGGCTGCTTTCGGAAAACTACGAGGCCAAACGCCTGTCCACAGCCTTTGACTCCGTGACCCTTTATGGCGAAAATCCGGACCCGAGGCCGGACATCTACGGCAAGGTGGGTACCTCCGGGGTTTCCGTGTGCACCCTGGATGATGTGAAAGCCCTGTACGACGGCTTTGACCTCTGCTCCCCCAGCACCTCCGTGTCCATGACCGTCAACGGCCCGGCGCCGGTCATGCTGGCCATGTACATGAACGCCGCCATGGACCAGCAGGTGGAAAAGTTCACGGAAAGGGAAGGGCGCAAACCCAAAAAGGACGAACTGAAGCGTATCCGCAAGGAGACCCTCACCGCCGTGCGGGGAACGGTCCAGGCGGACATCCTCAAGGAGGACCAGGGCCAGAACACCTGCATCTTCTCCACGGACTTCGCTTTGAAGATCATGGGCGACATCCAGGAACACTTTGTCCAAAACGAGGTGCGGAACTTCTATTCGGTTTCCATTTCGGGCTACCACATCGCCGAGGCCGGGGCCAATCCCATCACCCAGCTGGCCCTGACCCTGGCCAACGGCTTCACCTACGTGGAGTACTACCTGGCCCGGGGCATGCACATCGACTCCTTTGCCCCCAACCTCTCCTTCTTTTTTTCCAACGGCATGGACCCCGAGTACACGGCCATCGGCCGGGTGGCCCGGCGCATCTGGGCCGTGGCCATGCGGGAGAAGTACAACGGCGGGCCCAGGAGCCAGATGTTGAAGTACCACGTCCAGACCTCGGGCCGGAGCCTCCACTCCCAGGAGATCCAGTTCAACGACATCCGCACCACCCTCCAAGGCCTGTGCGCCATCTACGACAACTGCAACAGCCTCCACACCAACGCCTACGACGAGGCCATCACCACCCCCTCCGAGGAGTCCGTGCGCCGGGCGCTCGCCATCCAGCTCATCATCAACCGGGAATGGGGGCTCGCCAAAAACGAGAACCCGGAGCAGGGGAGCTTCATCGTGGAGGAACTGACCCGCCTGGTGGAGGAGGCGGTGCTTTTCGAGTTCGACCGCCTCACCACCCGCGGCGGGGTCCTGGGGGCCATGGAGATGGGCTACCAGCGCAACAAGATCCAGGACGAGTCCATCTACTACGAGACTCTGAAACACTCGGGCGAACTGCCCGTCATCGGCGTGAACACCTTCTGCGACCCCACCCACCGGGGCGAGGACGAATTTTCCGAAGTGGAGCTTGCCCGGGCCACCCAAAAGGAGAAGGACTCCCAGTTGGAGCGCCTGGCCGCTTTCCACAAGGCCCATGAAAAGACGGCCCCGGCCGCCCTGGCGCGTCTGAAGGAAACCGCACTTTCCGGCGGCAACATCTTTGCCGAACTCATGGACACGGTTCGCCACTGCTCCCTGGGTCAGATCTCCCAGGCGCTTTTTGAGGTGGGGGGGCGGTACCGGAGGAACATGTAGGGCCGTTTTCAAAATTTTTTTGAAACACGGCCCGGGCTGGGTTGCCTCCTTTGAAAGGGGGGCAGGGGGATTTCCCCCACGCTTCAAATAGCTGGGCTCCTCCCCGCCACCCCCTTTGGGAGCGCGGAAAGAAAAAGCGGCAGGAACCGGACATTTCCTCCGGCAGCCGTTCCAAACGCCTGTCCGGCCCGGCAAACGGGGCTTGCCCGGAAGCCGGGATTCGGATACATTGGCACCCAACAGGGCGACCCGGTCCGCTGGGCCGGAGCCGTCCTGCCTTATGAAGCCCGCGAAAGACTCCCGTATCGGTCCCCCCCGATCCCGGAGTCTTTCGCGCATCTTTTGCCTTGGTTCCCGTCCAGGGATTTCGCGCCTTTTCATCCTAGAAAAAGCGCCGTCCGGACAGCCCGGTGGACCACGATGGATCTTCTCGTCCCGGGCCAGGCGGCAGCTTCCGGTTTCCCACACGTGGAACCGCCCGGCGGGGAGGTTTCGCATCCTTGCAAAAAGCCTTTTTGGCCTTTGGAGGAGAAAGCATGAAACGTGTTCTTGGCATCCTGATCCTTTGCAGCCTGATGTTCCTTTCCGGTCCGGCCCTGGCTGAAGTCATGGGGCCCGTGGCTCCCCCCCAGTTCGACAATCTCCTCGTGTTCGGCGACAGCCTTTCGGATTCGGGCAACGTGTTCACCTTTGCCCAGGGCCAGGCCCCGGACCCCCAGATGTATTGGCAGGGCCGGTGGTCCAACGGCCCGGTGTGGTCCGAGAACCTGGCCGGCCTCATGGGCCTGGATGACGACCTGCTCTTGTCCCAGTTGATGGTGGGAGCGGTGGCCGAACCCACCTTCGGCTCCCTGTTTTTGAACAGCTCCTTCGGCGGGGCCGAGACAGGCACCGGCGCGGAACTTCCAGTGGTGGATTTCCTGGACCAGGTGGCTGATTGGATGGATGCCGGAACCATGGTCCCGGCCAACAGCCTGGTCACGGTCTGGATCGGGGCCAATGACTTTTTGGGGGCCACCATCACCACCGAGCAGGAAATGGCCGCCGTCATCGGCGCGGCCATCACCAATATCGTAACCGGCCTGACCCAACTCACCGATGTTCTGGGCGCCACGGACATCGCCCTGTTCGACCTGCCGGACCTGGGGGCCACGCCCCTGAACAACGGCACACCCGAGGGGCGGGCCCAGGGCCGCGCCCTGTCCCAGGCCTTCAACGCCAACCTCATCCCGGCGGTCCAGGCCTTTGACGCGGCCCATCCCAATGTCACCATCTACTACATCAGCGCCTTTGGCATGTTCGATGACGCACTGGAGACGCCCGGAAAATACGGATTCACCAACGCCACGGACGCCGCCCTGTTGTCCGGAAAGACCTTTGACACCGCCGATGGCTACATCTTCTGGGACTCCATCCACCCCACGGCCCAGACCCATGAGCTGATGGCGGCCAGGGTGTATGGCGACATCTTCATCGGCGCGGCCAACGCCAGCTACCTCATGACGAACACGGGCCTGACTCTGGGCATCGTTCCCGTGACCGGGGACATCGTGAACGTGGAATTCATGAACCCGGCCGACACCGCCGAGGCGGGCCGGCCCATCAGCATGGACTACGGGCTCCTGGACGTGGACCTGACCCTGGCGGCCGGGACCACGGCGGTCTTCCAGGTGGTCCTGCCCCAGGCCCTGCCTGCGGATTACTCCTTCTACAAGTACATCAATGGCCAATGGGTGGACTTCGTGGAAGTGTCCAGGAGCACCGGCGGCCTCCAGGGAGCCCAGATCTCCGTGGACCGCAAGACGGTCACCATCACCATCGAGGACAACGGCGCCTACGACGCGGACCCCGACCTGGGCGAAGTGAGCGACCCCGTGGGCTCGGGCCAGCCCCGGCCTGCGGAGTACGAATCGGACAGCAGTTGCTTCATCAACACCCTGCGCTAAAACCCGGCGCGGAGGGCCGGGCCCTGAACCGCCCGGGCTCCGCGATGGTCCCGTGAAAATGGAAACTTCCCCGTGGTCCCGGCGCCAGGGGGGATTTTCTTTGGAGCCCGAGGAAGGCCCGTGAAAATGACTTATGAGGACCTCATGAATCGCCTCCGGGAACAGGGCGATCCCTTGGCCGCGGCGGGCATGGCCCGCTATGGCATCCGAGGCGGGGAGGTCCTGGGGGTGACCATCCCCTTCCTGGCTTCTCTGGCTTCCGGGGCGGGCCGGGATGACGCCTTGGCGGAAAGACTCTGGCTCTCAAAGGTCCATGAAGCCCGCGTCCTGGCCGTCATGGTGGCGGACCCCGGGAATCCGGACTTGGTTCGCATGGACCGGTGGGTGAGAGACTTCGACTCCTGGGATATCTGCGACCAAGCCATGAACCGCCTGTTCCGCCATCATCCCCGGGCCCGGGAAAAGGCCCTGGAGTACGCCGCCCGGGAGCCGCTTTTCGTCAAGAGGGCTGGGTTCGTGCTCATGGCCCAGTTGGCTGTCCATGACAAGAAGGCCCCGGACAGGGTCTTCCTCGGATTTCTCCAGGCCGTGGAGGAACATGGAGCGGACGAAAGGCCTCTGGTGAAAAAGGCCGTGAGTTGGGCTGTCCGCCAGGCGGGCAAGAGAAGTCCGGCCCTGAACCGGGCCGCGAGGGAGACCGCCCGGCGGCTCGGGGGCTCCGGCCTCCCCGGCGCGCGGTGGATCGCCTCTGACGCCATCAGGGAACTCTCCAGCCCGGCGGTGCAAAAAAGGCTGGAAAGGGCCGCCATGAAGGGGACAGGCCCTTTCCGCCCTTCCTCGCGGGGAGGGGCATCAGATTGATTGTCCTTGATTTCATCTTATTGCCATCGTCATTTCCGCAGAGCCCCCGGTTTGCGCTCTCCACGTAACCCCATGCGCCATCCCCCTATCCCTTCCCGGGCCTTGAAAGCCTTCCGGCAGGTAGAGGGAATAAGCCGTATCCGTTGTCATTTCAGTTGAGTTCGGGCGGTTTTTTACAGGCTTGACATCATTTTTCTGAACAAATTCATCAGGATCGCCTATTTTAAAAACATTTGTTGATTTCTCCATATCTTTAGTTATATTAACGATTTGCAGGCTGGTGCCTGCCTTGTGTTCCCACACCCGATCAAGAGACAGTTCAAGGAGGAAGAGATGGAAACCGGTCGCATGACCAAACCTGCACGGAAATTTCTTTTTGTTCTTTTTGCGGTGGCGCTTCTTGGAAGCGTGGCGGCATGGGGGATGAAGGAAGAAGCGCCTGTCCCCAAGAACCATCTTCAGGCGACTGTCCAGATTTTGGAACAGGGTATAGTTCTGGCCGAGTCCGAGCCTGAAGCACCCACGCCTGTGACGGAAGAGGGCGTGGAGTCCATGATCCGGATGCTGGCCGAGTCCGAGCCCGAAGCAC
>JAHJUF010000017.1 GCA_018829095.1 Pseudomonadota bacterium
AAAGCCTCTTTTGGTTCATCCGGTTTTTGCGTACCTGGCCTCCAAGGCAGGCTTCAGAGGGAAGCGTTTGAAGCAGAACCCCCCTTTTGAAAAAGAAATCCCCCCTTTTTCTAAAAAAAAAGGGGGGCACCCGGACCGATTTCCGCAACCGTCCTGTCTTGGAGGCCAGGTACGCTTCAGCCGGAGGAACCTTTTTTAACGGGCCGACAGAGAGGTCAGTTGTCCCGGGGGAGCTTTTTCAGGGTGAGCCCTTCCATGCCCAGGAAGGCCAGGAGGGTGGCCAGGCGCGGTCCTCGTCTTTTTCCCTCAAGGCGTCCCCTTTTCCGGCTTTTTGCGCCACCCCAGGCGGTGCAGTTCCCAGATGGCCACCGGGGCGGAGACCACCGAGATGAGCCAGTAGGCCAGAATCGTGTAGGACAGGCTGATCAGGGTGGCCTGCTCCCGGGTGAAGGAGGAGCCCAAAAGGGCCACAAAGGCGGCGTCCCGGGTGCCGATGCCCGAGATGGTAACCGGGATGAGCCCGGCCAGGACCCCCAGGGGGTAGATGTACATGGCCCGTTGCCAGTCCCCGTCCGGGGCCAGGGCCAGGGTGAGGAGCACGAAGGACCCCCCGGTGACCACCCAGACGCCCAGGGCTGAAAGCACGGTGTAGGCCACGGCCCCGGGTTTCCGGTACCAGTCCAGGAAAACCTGGCGGAAGGCCATGAACCGGCCGTTGACCCGGGGGAACCGGGAAAGAAATTTTTCCGGCAGGGCGCAGATGACCAGCCCCCCGGCCAGGGCCCCCCCCGAGAAGAACGCGGCCGCGTAGAACCCCAGGACCTCCCCGGAGACCAGCCCCCCCGCCAGGCTCCACAAGCCCAGCATGAACAGGTCGGCCATGCGCTCCACAGCCACGGTCCCCAGGCCGGCGGCCATGCCCGTCCTGCGGTAGAGGTACACCACCTTGGCCGCGTCCCCGCCCTTGGAGGGCAGGAAGCTGTTCAAGGTCCCGGCCACCATGCAGGCCCGGAGCGCAAGCCACAAAGAGGCCGTGGCCCCGGGCAGGGTCCGCACCACGGAAAGCCACCGGAGGGAAGCAAAAAAAGGCACCAGGCAGATGGCCCCGGCGGCGGCGAACAAAAGCCCGGGCCGGGCCGAGGCCAGGACCTGCCGGGTCGCGGCTGCGTCCAGGCGGGAAACCAGCCAGACGACCAGGCAGGCGGATACGGCATAGGCGGCCATGGCCCGGGGGGCGACCAGGGAAGAAGGGTTGAAGATCCGCTCCGGCTCGCTCAAGTCCTAGGCCTTTTTTGCGATGGAAAGACCGGGACCCGGAGGGTCCGGCCTTGGAAAAGGGATGGTTTCATCCCTAAAGGATATGGTAGACAAATGCAAGACAGCGAGGTTCCCGGGGGGCAGGAAGCGGCGCTGGAGGAAAATCGGGGGAACAGGGGTATGGAGCAGGACGAAACCGTCCACAGGATCATCCGGGGGGACTCCCGGCGCATGGCCCGGTTGGAGGACGAGAGTGTGCACCTGGTGGTCACCTCGCCCCCCTACTGGCAGCTCAAGGACTACGGCGGCCCCGGCCAGATCGGGTTCCACGAGACCTACGCGGACTACGTGAACCACCTGAACCTGGTGTGGAGCCAGTGCCTGAGGGTGCTGCACCCGGGCTGCCGTTTGTGCGTGAACATTGGGGACCAGTTCGCCCGGTCCACCTATTACGGCCGCTACAAGGTCATCCCCATCCGCACGGAGATCATCCGGTTCTGCGAAACCGTGGGCTTCGACTACATGGGCGCGGTGATCTGGCAAAAGGTCACCACCACCAACACCACGGGCGGCGGCTCGGTCATGGGCTCGTACCCGTATCCCAGAAACGGGGTCCTGAAGCTCGACTACGAGTTCATCCTCCTTTTCAAAAAGCCCGGCAAGCCCCCGGCCCCGAGCCCGAAGGCCAAGTCGGCCTCGGCCATGACCGCCGAGGAATGGGGCCGGTATTTCGCCGGGCACTGGGTCTTTCCCGGGGAGAAACAGAAGAAGCACCCGGCCGCCTTTCCGGAAAAGCTTCCCCAACGGCTCATCCGCATGTTCACCTTTGTGGGGGAGACGGTCCTGGACCCCTTCCTGGGCTCGGGCACCACCTCGGTGGCGGCTTGGGACCTCGCGCGCAACTCCGTGGGCTACGAGATCAACCCGGACTTTGTTTCCCTGGCCAGGGAGAGGCTTTCCGGGGGACAGATGGACCTGTTCTCCCGATGCCGGGTTGCGGTGGAGGAAGAGGAGGACCCGGCTGTGGATTTTTCCGGGGAACTCGCGGCCCTGCCCTACCTGTTCACAGACCCCGTGGCCGGGGTGGGCGTTTGCCGGGCGGATGTCAGGCGCACCTACGGCTCCCGCATCGCGGGGGACGAGGCGCCCCGGGAGGAATACCACCGGGTGGCCCGGGTGCCGGAGCCGGAGACCGTGGTCTTGAAGGACGGCACCCGCCTAAGGCTCTGCGGCCTCCGGGTCCCGGAAGAAGCCCGGGACGAGGCCGTGGCGTTTCTGGAAAAAAAGACCCGGTCCCAGCCCGTGTACTTTCGGACCGACCCCCTGGCCCCGCCTGACCCCGGGGGCCGGGTCCCGGCCTATCTGTACCTCAAAAACCGGACCTTTTTGAACGCCCAGCTTTTGCGCCGGGGCCTGGCTGAACCGGATGTTGAGGGCGATTACAAAAAAAAGGCCCGGTTTGAAAAAATCGTCGCCAATCGAAAGGGGTGACCCCATGGACGGCACGAATTTCAACGGCATGGTGGGCATCTTCAAGCAGGCGATCCTTCCCGCCTCGTCGGTCCTCATCGTGACCCACGACTTCCCGGACCCGGACTGCCTGGCCGCCGCTGCGGGCCTCTCCCACCTGCTCACCTTCTGGGGCGTGGACAAGGCGGTCACCACCTACGGCGGGTTCGTGGGCCGGGCCGAGAACCGGGCCATGGTGCGCCTCCTGGACTTTTCAGCCGCCCCCTTCCTCCTGGTGGACATCAAGTCCTTTGACCGGATCATCGTGGTGGACGCCGTGCCCGGCGGCACCAACCTCTCCCTGCCCGAGGGCACCCCCGTGGACGCGGTTTTCGACCACCACACCCGCTTTCCCCCGGTCGACGCCCCCTATTTCTGGGACGTGAGGCCTGATATCGGGGCCACCTCCACCCTGGTCTGCATGTACCTCAAGGAGGCCCGGTGCCCCATCCCGTCCCGCCTGGCCACGGCGCTCTTCTACGGCATCAAGACCGACACCGGGGACATGGGCCGGGAGGTGAGCCCGCAGGACAAGGAGTGCTACAAGCTCCTGTTCGACCTCATGGACCACCAGACCCTGGCCCGCATCGAGCACCCCGAGCGGGACCCCGAGTTCTTCCGTACCCTCCACCGGGCGCTGACTTCCATGATCGTGTGCGGCAACGCGGGCCACGTGTTCCTGGACGAGGTGAACACCCCGGATTTCGTGGCGGAAATGGCGGACCTTTTCCACAGTCTGAAGGACATGGAGTGGACCCTGTGCTCGGGGATATACAAGGACAACCTGTTCTTCTCCATCCGGTGCAAGACGGCCGACGAGGCGGGGAAGATGGCCGCGGCCATCGGCAAGGAAGCCGGGGGTTCGGGCGGCGGCCACTCCAAGGTCGGGGCCGGGCGCATCCCCCTGAAGAATCGGTCCCCCAAGGAGGTCCGGGACCAGGTGCGGCGAAACGTCCGGAAGCTGTTGGGCGTGGCCTCCCAGCCGGAGCTGCCCCTCCTGCGCCTGGGCGTCCCCCAGCTCCCGGCAAGCCCCAAGACCTGACCGGCCCGGACTCCCCCCCTTTGAAAAAAAAGGGGAGGGGGGATTTTTTTTCGCCTCACCAGGCTGGAAGCCGGTCCGCAATCTCCCAGGCGACATCGCGCGCCCATCATCTCTGATGGCCCGGCAACAAGTCGTCATCCCGGCGAAGGCCGGGATCCAGGTCTTTTGTAATGCATGGAAAAAACTGGATTCCGGCCTTCGCCGGAATGACGGTTTTGGCAGATTTTGGACTTGCTGCATCCATCATCTGCGTAATCCGCGGATTTTTTGCCTTTTTGCCTAAACCTCAAACCCCGGAACCCCGTCCATGACCCCCATTCCCCGCCCGCCCCTGTCCCTCCGGGAGCGCCTGGAGGAGGCCGGTGCCGCCTTGGCCCTGCTTCCGGGGCTCTCCCTCCTGGCAGGCCCGGCTTCCCGGGCTCTGGGGGGGCTGGAGGACGCCTTTCTCCTGGCCCGGCACCGGGCAATCCATGGCCCGGGGTTTTTCCCCTGCCCGGTGGAGGTCCCCCGGCCCCGGCCCGGCGCGCCCCGGGTGGCCCACTACATCGGGAACCTGGCCACCGGAGGCTCGGCCCGGCTGGTGGCGGACCTGGTAACCGGCCTGGGGGAGGATTTTTCCCAGGAAATCGCCACCTGGCAGCTTCCCCGGCCCCTCCACTACCCCGGGCTTCCGGCCCGTTCCCTCCGGGCCACCCGGCGGCCCGGGGAGATCCTGGACTGGCTCCGGGAGTTCGCGCCGGACCTGGTCCATGTCCACTATTGGGACGCCCCCGGGGACCGGGCCTGGTACCAGGCCGTGCTGGCCGCCGCCGGGGCCTGGGGCGCGCCGGTGATCCAGAACGTGAACGTCCCCTGCCCGCCCCTGGTTCACCCGGCGGTTTCTCAAACCGTGTACGTCTCCGGCTGGGCCCGGGCCGCGCATGATACCGGGGCTGTTCCCAGCCGGGTC
>JAHJUF010000111.1 GCA_018829095.1 Pseudomonadota bacterium
ATGGGGATGTTCTGGAGGTTGGGGTCGGAGGAGGAAAGCCGGCCCGTGGCCGTGACGTCCTGGTTGAAGGAGGTGTGGACCCGGCCGGTCTCCGGGTGGATGAGGGCGGCCAGGGCGTCGGTGTAGGTGCTCTTGAGCTTGGCCAGCCCCCGGTAGGACAGGATCAGGGCCGGGAGCTTGTGGTGAATCGCCAGGTGGGTCAGAACTTCCACGTCCGTGGAATAGCCGGTCTTCTTCTTGGTCTTCTTGCCCGATGGGAGCTTGAGCCTCTCGAAGAGCACCCGGCCAAGCTGCTGGGGGCTGGCGATGTTGAACTCCTCCCCGGACAGGCGGTAAATCTGGCCCTCGATCCTCTCCATCTGGGCCCCGAACCCGGCCGAGAGCTCCCCCAGGAGGTCCGCGTTCACCCGGATGCCGGTCATCTCCAGGTCCTTCAGCACCTCCACCAGGGGCATCTCCACGGTTTGGAACAGGTCTTCCAGCCCGTTTTCCGCCAGCAGGGGCGAGAGCTTTTCCCGCACCATCCAGGTGACGTCCGCGTCCTCGCAGGCATAGGGCGCAGCCTGGTCCAGGGGCACCTTGTCAAAGGTCACCTCCTTGACCCCTTTGCCCGCCACCTCCTGGAAGCTGATCATTTTGTGCCCCAAAAGGTCCGCGGCGATCTGGTCCAGGCCGTGGGTGCGGCGGCCCGGGTTCAACAGGTACGAGGCCACCATGGTGTCGAACTCCACCCCGGCGAGGGTGGCCCCGTGGCGGGAGAGCACGATCCAGTCGTACTTGATGTTCTGGCCCACCTTTTTGGCCTGGGGGTCGGCCAGCAGGGGGCCCAGGATGGCCAGTGCGGTTTTCGCGTCCACCTGGTCCGGGGCCCCCAGGTAGGAGTGGCCCACGGGCACGTACCAGGCCTTGTGGGGCGTGAAGGAAAAGGACAGGCCCACCAGTTTCGCCCGCATGGGGTCCTTGGAGGTGGTTTCCGTGTCCAGGGCGAAGCGCCCGGCCTTTTGCAGTTTGGCGGCGAGCCCTTTTAGCCCTTCCTCGGTGAGGACCGTCTCATATTCCTTTTCCGAAAGGTCCGTGGGAGCGGCAAAGGCGTCGGCCAGCTGGCGGAACTCCAGCTCCCGGAAAAGGGTCATGAGGCTTTGCCGGTCCGGCCCGGGTAGGAGGAAGCCGTCTGCGGGGAACTCCACGGGCGCTTCCCGGGAGATGACGGCCAGATCCCGGCTCAAAAAGGCCTGGTCCCGGTATTGCTCCAGGTTTTCCCGCTGCTTTTTGGCCTTGATCTCGTCCAGGTGTTCGTAAACCCCTTCCAGGCTCCCGAACCGGGAGATGAGCGCCACGGCGGTCTTTTCGCCGATGCCCGGAACCCCGGGGATGTTGTCCGAACTGTCGCCCATGAGTCCCTGGACGTCGGAGAGGGCTTCCGGGGGCAGGCTGTATTTTCCCGTCACCCAGGCCAGATCCCGGGTCTTGTCCGCCATGGGGTCCCAGACCACGCGTTTTTCGCTGATGAGCTGGTTGAAGTCCTTGTCTCCGGTGACCATGACCACGAAATAGCCCTGTTCCTCGCCCTTTTTCGCCAGGGTGGCGATGAGGTCGTCCGCCTCCCACCCCTGTTGGGAAAGGACCGGGAACCGGAAGGCCTCGGAGATCTTGTGGATGTAGGGAATCTGGATGGCCATGTCCGGGTCCATGTGGGGACGGTTGGCCTTGTAATCGGAATAGGCCTCATGGCGGAACGTGGGCCCCTTGGCGTCGAAGACCATGGCCGCGTGTTCCGGCTTCTTGTCCTCCATGATCTTCAACAGGATGCGGGTGAACCCGAAGGCGGCGTTGGTGGGCAGGCCCCGGGAGTTGGAAAGCCCCCGGATGGCGTGGAACGCCCGGTGGATGTAGGCCGTGCCGTCTATGAGGTAGAGGGTTTTTTCGGGGGCCATGGGTTCCTTTCCGGATGCCCTTTTTTCCTGGTTGGGTTTTTCGTTTTTCCGGGGAGCCGGGCGGGGTTTGGTTCAGCCGATGAAAAAAAATCCCCCCTGCCCCCCTTTTTCAAAGGGGGGAACCCGGCTTGGACCGCTTTTCCCAGAGACGGCCCTGGCGCGCCCCTCCTTTTCCAAAGGGGGGCAGGGGGGATTCGCCCCGGGGGGCTCGCGGCCTGTTTCCGGCAACAATACCCTCCAAACCTGCTTGGCGGCCCCATAGTACGCCAATCTCCCTCCCCGGGAAAGGCCCGGAAAGGAAGCGGGAACGGGGCGGCATGGTTTTGCGCTCCACAAAAGGCGGAAAATCTGCTACTCGTTTTTGTTGCAAAAGACTACGGGCTGTTTCCAAAAAGGATTTCGTCATGAGATGGAGCGAAAAAAAATAGAGCAAGGAAGCGGGGAAAAAAGGGCCGCAGGCGTGGCAGGGCCACGTTCCCGACCCTTTTTTCTTCGCTGACGCGGCCATGGGGTCTTGCAGCCCATCGCAATAGGAATCCTTTTTGTAAACAGCCCCTAAACCCCGGAAAGAGAGGGGGCCTTTGCCCGTGGACCCGACCCAGGGCGCGTCCTTTGTGCGCCGCCATGCCACCCTGTTCATGATTATAGGGCTCTGCCTGTTCCTGGTGGAGACCCAGATCTTCGCCGTGGCGGCCATGCGTTCCGGGGACAAGAGCACCATCCGGGTGTTTTCCGGGGAACAGCTGGTCTACGAGACCCAGGGTGACCGCCTCACCGAGGTACAGAAAAAGAGCTTCGAGCAGACCTTCGGCCCCCTTTCCGGTTACACGGTACGGGTGGAAAGCCGCCACGAGCCCTTCCCCTTCCGGGGATGGCTCCTGGCCGCCGTGGGGTTCCCCCTGGGGGCCGTGCTCCTGTTCGCTTTTTTCGTCCGGGCCCTTGCCCGCATCCTGGAGCCCCCGCCCCTGGATACGCCCGGAGAGGCCGAACGGGACGGGTTCGTTCCGGAGCACTCCTATGACAAGTGGTCCGAGCGCCTGGCCCGGACCAACGTGTTCGTCCTGGCCGGGGCGGTCATTCTCCTGCTCCTGCTCCTGTGGCTCATGCCCAACCTGGTGATGTACCTGGGCCGCACCGGGGCGGGCATGCTGGCAAGCTCCAAGTGGTACATCCTGTCCCTGGCGGGCGTCCTGGCTGCCCTGGCTGCCTGGGCCTTTTACCTGCGGTTTCTCCTGGCCAAAAAGAGCCTGGAAACCCGGGCCGAGCTGGAGCGCCTGCGCATCACCCTTTTCCGGGGCGCGGAGGACGTGACCCTTTTGCCGGGACACACCGGGGACGAAGCCCCGTTCCAGGCCCTCCAGGCCCCCACCGGCCAGCCGGACGGATCGACTTGAAACGAATCCACCCCCGAGCCCCCGCTTTTTCCTTGACTCATGCCCCTGGAATGATTCTATCTTACCCGTTCAAACAGTCTGCGAGGACGGGCAGGCCGCTCTCCCCGGGGCGAATCCCCCTGCCTCCCGGCCTGGGCACGGCTGGAGAGGTTTCTCCATCAAGCGTTCGATGGAGAAAAGATTTTGGAGAGGGGTCCCTTAAGAAAAGGAGACGTCATGAAACTTCTGAAGATTGACCACCTGGGCATCGCCGTGGAAGGCATCGAGGCGGCCAGGGAGTTTTGGGAAAAGATCCTGGGCCTTCCCCTCGAAGGAACCGAGACCGTGGCCGAGCAAAAAGTCACCACCGCCTTCCTCCCGGTGGGAGAGTCCGAGGTGGAACTCCTGGAGTCCACCGCCCCGGACGGGCCCATTGCCAAGTACCTGGAGAAAAAGGGCCCGGGCATCCAGCATGTGGCCTTTCGGGTGGACGACATCGAGGCCGCCCTGGCCGAGCTGAAGGAAAAGGGCGTGCAACTCATTGACCAGGTGCCCCGCAAGGGCGCGGGCGGCGCGAAGATCGCCTTTCTGCACCCCAAGGCCACGGGGGGCGTGCTGGTGGAGCTTTGCCAGCGGGACTAGTAGGCTGCCCAAAAACGCGATCTGTGGCGTTGCGCTTCGCCCCTCGTCACTGCGGCGTACAAAAGTACGCCTTATTCCTCGGGACTCGCGCGCCTTGCAGTTCATCGTTTTTGAACAGCCTGCTTATTGGCTTCCGAAAAATCGGCCCCAGCCTTGCTGGCTTCCATTGAATAAACCATCCGGGTCAACCAGCCCTCGCGGCCGGTTTATCCGCCGGGAAAGGAAAAAGCCATGGGAATCACCCAGGACAAGATTCAGGATCTTCTGGAAAGGGAGGAGAAAATCCGCCGGATGGGCGGGGAAAAGGGCGTGGCCAAGCAGCACGAGAGCGGCAAGCTAACGGCCCGGGAACGCCTGGACCTCCTCTTTGATCCAGGCACCTTCCGGGAGATGGACATGCACGTCACCCACCGGTGCGTGAACTTTGACATGGCGTCCGTGGAGATAGCGGCCGACGGTGTGGTGACGGGATACGGCAAGGTGGGCGGCCGTACGGTCTTCGCCTACTCCCAGGACTTCACCGCCCGGGCCGGGAGCCTGGGGGAGATGCACGCCAAGAAGATCACCAAGGTCATGGACACGGCCCTGAAGGCGGGCTGCCCCCTGGTGGGCATGAACGACTCGGGCGGCGCGCGCATCCAGGAAGGCGTGGACTCCCTCTCGGGCTTCGGCCAGATCTTCTTCCGCAACTCCGTGGCCTCGGGCGTCATTCCCCAGATCTCGGCCATCATGGGCACCACGGCCGGCGGCGCGGTGTACTCCCCGGCCATGACGGACTGGGTGTTCATGGTGAAGAAGACCTCCTTCATGTTCATCACCGGGCCCCAGGTCATCAAGAGCGTCACGGGCGAGGAGATCAGCTTCGAGGAACTGGGCGGCGCCATGACCCACAACGAGAAGAGCGGCGTGGCCCAGTTCGCCTGCGAGGACGACGCCGACTGCATCGCCCAGGTCCGGGAACTCCTGTCCTTCCTGCCCGCGAACAACATGGAAGACCCCCCCATGATGGACACGGGGGACGACCCGGCCCGCACGGACCCGGCCCTGGACTCCATCATCCCGGACAGCTCCCGTCAGGCCTACAGCATGAAGGCCGTCATCGCCTCCATCGTGGACAACGGCGTGTTCTTCGAGCCCCATCAGTACTTCGCCAAGAACATTCTTGTGGGCTTCGCCCGCATGGGGGGGCGGCCCATCGGCATCATCGCCAACAACCCCAAGTTCATGGCCGGATGCCTGGACATCAACGCCTCGGACAAGGCCACCCGCTTCATCCGGTTCTGCGACGCCTTCAACATTCCCATGCTCACCATCGCCGACGTGCCGGGCTACCTGCCGGGCAGCGTCCAGGAGTGGGGCGGCATCATCCGCCACGGGGCCAAGCTGTTGTGGTCCTACTCCGAAGCCACGGTGCCCAAGCTGCTTCTCATCACCCGCAAGGACTACGGCGGATCGTACCTCGCCATGTGCTCCCGGGATCTGGGCGCGGACATGGCCTTTGCCTGGCCCACGGCGGAGATTGCCGTCATGGGGGCCGAGGGCGCGGCCAACATCATCCACGCCCGGGAGATCAAGGCCGCCGAGGACCCGGCTGCCAAGCGCAAGGAAAAGATCGAGGAATACGAAACCCTCTTCAACAACCCCTACGTGGCCGCCAGCCGGGGCTACATCGACGCGGTGATCCGCCCCTCGGAAACCCGGCCCCAGCTCATCGCCGCCCTGGACGCCCTTTGCACCAAGCGGGAGATGCGGCCAGCCAAAAAGCACGGCAACATTCCCCTTTAGAAAAGGGGCGGTGGGATAGGGAGAAACCTCATGGACAAAAAGAAGGTG
>JAHJUF010000112.1 GCA_018829095.1 Pseudomonadota bacterium
CATCTCCAAGAGGTCCGGCACCACCAACGCTACCTTCATGGTTCGCAAGGTTTCCTACGGCATCGGAGTGGAGCGCATCTTCCACACCCACGGCCCTGCCATCGACAAGATCGAGATCAACACCCGGGGCCGGGTGCGCCGCGCCAAGCTGTACTACCTGCGCAAACTCCGGGGCAAGGCCGCGCGTATCAAGGAAAAGCGGTACTAACAGCCTGTCGAGTCCGGATCGCCGGCGGGGGACCGCATAAGCCCGGCCCCCGCCGCTGGTTTTTCCCGCTGCCGTCCCATGGAGCGGCCCTGTTCCTCCCCTGGCTGATGCGAGGGTGCCCCATGAGCCTCTGGGCCCTGGAAAAGCGGGCGGAAAAGGACGGATACCAGGTTGTGGCCGGGGTGGACGAGGTAGGCCGGGGCCCCCTGGCCGGGCCCGTGGTGGCCGCCGCCGTGGTGCTGCCCGGGGTGGAATGCTTCCGGGTGGCGGGTGTCCGGGACTCCAAGACCGTGCCCCCCCGGGAGCGGGACCGGCTCTACGACGCCATCTACCAGGACGCCCTGGCCGTGGGCATCGGTATCGTGGACCCGGTGGAAATCGACCGGATCAACATCCTGCGCGCCTCCCTCCTGGCCATGCGCTGGGCCGTGGACAGCCTTTCCCCCCTGCCCGACTTCCTCCTCGTGGACGGCAACCAGGCCATCCCCACCTCCATCAGCCAACAAACCGTTGTCAAGGGGGATGCCAGGAGCATCTCCATCGCGGCGGCCTCCATCGTGGCCAAGGTCACCCGGGACCGGCTCATGGAGCGCTATGCCGACGAGTTCCCGGAGTTCGGGTTCTCCCAACACAAGGGCTACGGCACGGCCCAACACCTGCGGGCCATCCGGGAAAACGGCTGCTGCCCCATCCACCGGAAAAGCTTCAACAAGCCCAAGGGGCCTGCCCAGACGGCCCTGGATTTCGGGGAATCCGGGGAGGACGCTCCATGACCCTGGAGCGCAAGGAACGGGGCCGAAGGGGCGAGGAGGCGGCTGCCTCCTTTCTCAAGAAACGGGGCTACCAGATCCTGGAAATGAACTACCGGACCCGCCGGGGGGAGATCGACATCATCGCCCTCCACAAGGGCGTACTCGCTTTCGTGGAGGTCAAGACCCGGACCTCGGCAGCCTTTGGCTCCCCCAAGGAGGCCGTGGGACGCGAGAAGCGCCGGCGCATCTCCATGGCGGCCCTGGAATACCTCTCCCGCACGCGCCAGACCAGGTCCCGGGCCCGCTTCGACGTGGTTTCCGTGCTGGACGTGGAAGGCGGGCCGGAAATGGAACTCATCCCCAATGCCTTTGAACTTGCCTACCGCTGACCCTGTGGCAGGAATCCTCTACGTGGCCGCCACGCCCATCGGCAACCTGGAGGACGTGACCCTGCGCACCCTCCGGATTCTCTCCGAGGTGGACTTCATCGTCTGCGAGGACACCCGCCACACCAAAAGGCTCCTCACCCGCCACGGGATCTCCAGGCCCCTGGTTTCCTGCCACGACTTCAACGAACAAAAACAGGTTCCAGCCATTGTCCGCCGCCTCCTGGCCGGGGCGTCGGCCGCCCTGGCCACGGACGCGGGTACGCCCATGGTCTCGGACCCGGGGTATCTGCTGGTGTCTGCGGCCGTGGAGGCGGACATCCGGGTGGTGCCGCTTCCCGGACCCTCGGCCGCCATTGCCGCCCTTTCCGCCTCGGGCCTGCCCGCCGACCGGTTCACCTTCGCGGGTTTTTTGCCCAAAAAGGCCGGGGCCCGGAAAAAGATCCTGGAGGATCTGGCGGGCCAGGCCGGGGCCGTGGTGTTCTATGAATCCCCCAGGCGGGTGGCCAGACTGGTGGATGACCTCCTGGAAGCCTGGGGGGACCGCCGGGCGGTCCTGGCCCGGGAGATGACCAAGATCCACGAGGAGATGATCCGGGGCCCCCTGTCGGAGATCGCGGACCGCCTTTCCGAAAGGGAGGAGGTTCGGGGGGAATGCACCCTGGTGGTCTCGGGCCCGGGCCGGGAAGATGTTGCCGGCGAGGTGGATCTGGACGCGGAACTCCGGGCGGAATGGTCCCGTTCGGACGGGTCTGTGTCCTCGGCGGCTGCGGCCGTGGCCGAAAGGACGGGGTTGCCCCGCCGGGAGGTCTACCAGCGGGCCCTGGCTCTCCGGAAGGAGCGCGGCCCGGAGCGCGGGGGTTGCGGTTGACAACCCGCGGGGGGCTGTCCTACAACGCCCTCGTTTTCATCTGTTTATTATCCGGGAAAAAAGCCCATCATCCATAGGGAGGCGATCATGGCCCAAGCAAAGGAAACCGTCGGCAAGCCCTGGCTGAAGTTTTACGACGAGGGCGTACCCGAAACCGTGGAGTACGATGACACCACCCTCCCCGAGTACATGGAGCTTTCCGTAGCCCAGTTCCCGGAGAACACGGCCCTGATTTTCCAGGGATTCGCCGTGTCCTACCGGGAGTTGAAGGACATGGTGGACCGGTTCGCCACGGCCCTTTCCAACTTCGGGGTGAAAAAGGGCGACTCGGTGGCCATCCTCCTGCCCAACGTCATCCCCTGC
>JAHJUF010000018.1 GCA_018829095.1 Pseudomonadota bacterium
CCGCCACCAGATTGGGGGAAAGGTCCACCCCGGCCAGGCGCATGCCCGGGAAAAGCTGGCGCACGGCGGCCAACACCGCCGCGTTGCCGCAGCCGAAATCGCACAGGGACTTGGGCCGCCGATCCTCCACCGCGCGAAGCGCCCGGGCCAGGCGGACCCGGGGCGCGGCCATGTGCTTCCAGTAGCCAAGGTCGCCGTCCTGGATGGTCTCGTAAAACCCGAGGTTCTTTTCCGCTGCCGTGGGGCTCATGCCAGGCTCCGGTGTTTTTTGGACGGGAGGGCGGGGGCCGGGGTTTTTCCTGCGAATCCCCCCTGCCTATCTCGAAAGCTGGGAGCCATGTCCGGGCCTCTTTGGAAAAAGGTTCTCATCCTGCCAATCCCTCCAGTTTCTCCTCCCCCAACATCTGACGCAAAAGCCAGGCGTTGTACAGGAAAAGCCGGTGGTCGGCCTTTCCGGCCCGGTGCTGTTCCACAGCCCGGGGGGTGAAGACGTCTCCTGGCCACAGGCCGCCCGAGAGGGGGATGCCGTCTTTGGCAAACCATTGGCCCACGGGCATGCCGAACCCCTTTTTCTTCCGGCGCACCACGTCCCGGGGCAGGTGTTGTTCCATGGCGGTTTTCAACAGCGCCTTGGTGGTGCGGCCGTTGAACTTGTATCGGGACGGGAGGCGCCGGACGAATTCGGCCAGGTCCGGGTCCAGGAAGGGGCTTCGCACCTCCAGGGAGTGCATCATGGACGCCCGGTCCGTTTTCACCAGGATGCCGTCGGCCAGGTAGAACCGGGTGAAGAACATGAGGGTCCGGTCCACCAGGGAGAGCCCCGGATGGGCGTCCCACAGGGCGATGGCCTCTTCGTAAATTTCTTCCAGGTCCACGGGCTCGCGGAAAAGCTCCGAAAGCTCGGCAGGCTCCAGAGGGCCCATCCACACGGGGTTCCACAGCCGGGGCGGATACGACAGGCCCCGGAGGGTGCGCTTCAACGCGAAATCCAGGGAAATGTTGGCGTGGGAAACCGGTAAAAGCCCGGCCAGGACCCGCACGGCCCGGTGCATGGGCCGGGGAACGATGGCGGCCCAGGCCCGGGCGGCCAAAAGTGCCCGGAAGGGGTCGTATCCCGCGAAAAGCTCGTCCCCGCCGTCGCCGCCCAAAGCCACGGTGACCCGTTTCCGGGTCTCCTGGCACAGGAGCCAGGTGGGCGCCAGGGAACTGTCCCCCATGGGCTCGTCCAGGCCCCGGGCGATTTGAGGCAGGATGCCCCGGGCCTGGTCCATGGACAGCTCGGCGTGGTGGTGGCTCGTGGCGAAGAGCCCGGCCACCCGGGCGGCCCAGGGGCTCTCGTCAAAGGATTTGTCCGCGAACCCGATGGAAAAGGTTTTAAGCGGCTTGGTTTGGATGTGTTGGGAGGCGAAGGCCGTGATGGACGAGGAATCCAGGCCGCCCGACAGGAGCACGCCGATGGGAACGTCGCTCATGAGCCGCCGGCGCACCGCGGTTTCCAGGAGCCCGGAAAGCTCCTCGGCCAGCTCGTTGTCCGTCTTGCCGGGCTCGGAAGGCTCGATGACGAACTCCCAGTACGGCCGGACCGAGGGGGCCGCCCCGCCCAGGTCCCAGGTGAGGGAGCAGCCCGGGGGCAGTTTTCTGACCCGGGCATACAGGCTGTGGGGCGCGGGGATGAACCCGTGGGCAAAATACTTTTTCACCGAAAGGGGGGAAACGGTTGTGTCCGCCAGGGGGTGGAGGGAAAGCGCCGAAAGCTCCGAGGCAAAGGCGAACAGGCCCTGGTGATGGGTGTAGAACAGGGGCTTTTCCCCGAACCGGTCCCGGGACAGGAAAAAGCGCCGTTGCTTGCGGTCATACAGGGCAAAGGCCCACATGCCGTTCAGCCTGCGGCAGAGGTCCTCGCCCCATTCCAGGTATCCCTGGACCAGGACCTCGGTGTCGCTGTGGTCCGTGACGAATCGCCGTCCCCGGGCCGTGAGTTCGGCCCGCAGCTCGGCGTGGTTGTAGATCTCGCCGTTGAAGACCACCGCCACCCGGCCGTCCGCGTCCTCCATGGGCTGGGCCCCGCCGGACAGGTCGATGACCGAAAGCCTCCGGTGGCCCAGGAAAACCGGCTCGTCCGGGGCCTGCCAGAGGCCCTCGCCGTCCGGCCCCCGAAGGGCCAGGGCCCGGGTCATGCGCAAGAGGTCGTCCCGGGTGCCGGGACCCGCGAATCCGCAGATTCCGCACACGGCCTAGTCTCCGTCCAGGTTGCGGCTGCGGTCCACCAGGTAGGGCCGTTGCCCCTGGGACTCGAAATAGGTGCGCATGACCATGTCCGTGGTGATGCCCAGAAGGAAGCAGATGACGCCGATGAGAAAGAATTGCACAGCCACAAGCGGCAGGGGCGTCTGGATGAAGGACTTGCCGCCCCAGAACTTGAAGTAGACCATGGCGAGAAAGCACAGAAAGGAAATGAGGACGCTGGCCAGGCCCACGCCGCCAAAGGCGTACATGGGTTTTTGCCCGAAGGAGCCGTAGAACTTCACCAGGAGCAGGTCGAAAAGGACCTTGAAAAAGCGCTCCAGGCCGTACTTGGATTTGCCCATGGTCCGGGGGTGGTGGGCCACGGGGATCTCGGCGATGTTCGCCCCCTGCCACTTGGCGTAGATAGGCAGAAAACGGTGCATTTCTCCGTAGATGCCCACCTTGGAGATGAACTCCCGGCGGTACCCTTTCAGGGTGCAGCCGTAGTCGTGGAGCCGGACCCCGCCGATGGCGGAGATGAGGCGGTTGGCCACCATGCTGGGGAATTTGCGGGTGATCGACGGGTCCTGGCGGTCCTTGCGCCAGCCCGAGACCACGGTGTAGCCCTCGGCGAGCTTGTCCAGGATGCGGGGGATGTCCGCCGGGTCGTTCTGGAGGTCGCCGTCCATGCACACGATGACCTCCCCCCGGGCGAAATCGAAGCCCGCCATGAGGGCGGCGCTTTGTCCGAAGTTCCGGCGGAAATGCACGGCCTTGACCCGGGGATCAACGCAGAACCCGTCCACAACCCGGTCCGAGCCGTCTGTGGACCCGTCGTCTACATAGAGGACCTCGAAGCTTTTCTCCAGGCCGGAAAGCACTTCCATGAGGTGCTCGTGGAGCTCGGGGAGGCTCTCGACCTCGTTGAAAACGGGAATCACCACCGAAAGGTCGGGACGTTCCATGTTCCCTCGATTCGCTCCGGCCTGGGCCGGGTTTTTGGGGGCAGGGGGCGGGGCGGGGTCAGCGCAGCCGGGCCCCGCCGGTGTAAATCGAAACAGCGGCGAGTCCCCGGACGATCCATCGTCCCCCGGCGGAAAGCTCGTCCCCCTCTCCGGCCCCGGCCACCAGAAAGCGCAAGTCACCTTCCGGTTTCA
>JAHJUF010000113.1 GCA_018829095.1 Pseudomonadota bacterium
ATACCGGATCACCGGGGAGGCGCCCTATTCCTTCAACCGAAGCTTTGACGACGAATCCGGCTACCGCACCCAGTCCATGCTGGTGATTCCCATGAAGGAGCCCGAGGGCCGCGTCCTGGGGGTGCTTCAGCTCATCAACGCCCTGGGCCCCCAGAGCCGGGTCATCCCCTTTCCCGAAGAATTCCACGACCTGGCCCTGTCCCTGGCCTCCCAGGCCGCCGTGGCCCTCCGGAACGCCCGGCTCATCGCCTACATCAAGAGCCTGTTCGAGGCCCTCATCAAGTACTCGGCCTCGGCCATCGACGCCCGGAGCCCGCACACGGCGGGCCACTCCCGCCGGGTGGCGGAGTACAGCCTCCTCATCGCCGGGGAAATGGACCGCCAGACCGAGGGGCCCTTTGCCGAGGTCCGGTTCGGCCCCGAGGACATGGAGCGCCTTTCCTACGCGGCCTGGCTCCACGACATGGGCAAGATCGGCGTACCCGAAGAAATCCTGGACAAACGCTGGCGCCTGCCCGTGGGTTGGGAAAAGGTCATTGAAAACCGCTTCGCCCTGGCCGGGCTTTGCGCCTCCATGGCCGCCGGGGGGGACCCGGCGCCGAGGGAGAAACTCACCGGGGAATGCCGGAGGGTCCTGGCCATCAACTCGGCCAACTTCCTGGGCGACGAGGACCGGGCCTTCCTGGAGGAACTGGCCGTGCGGACCTTCCTCCATCCGGAGGGGCGGGAGGAGTCCTTGCTCACCGGAGAGGAGATGACCTACCTCACCATCGGCCGGGGCAACCTCACGGCCGAGGAATACCGGACCATGCAGAGCCACGTGGAGCACACGGAAAAGATCGTGGCCAACATCCCCTTCACAGGCCACCTGAAGGACGTGCCCCTGATCGCGGCGGCCCACCACGAGATGCTGGACGGCTCCGGGTATCCCAATAAGCTCTCCGGCAACGAAATCCGCATCGAGGCCCGGATCCTGGCCATGGTGGACATCTTCGACGCCCTCACCGCCATGGACCGGCCCTACCGCAAGGCCGCGCCCCCGGAAAGAGCCTGCGAAATCCTCCGGGCAGAGGCCAAAAACGGCCGGCTGGACCCGGAGGTGGTGGAACTTTTCGTGACCCGGCGCCTGTGGGAGGGTTTGGACAGGACCCCCCGGACCAGCAGATGAACCCCTTTTCATGGAAAGCCCTGCCGGGATCGGGGGGTTTCCCTCCCCTTTTCCAGGGCTTCTGGAGGCCCCGACATGCAAGGCCGAGTGCTCATCGTGGAGGACGATTCGGTTCTTCTGGACATCCTGGTGGAAACCTTCGAGGGCCGGGGATATTCCGTCCACCCCTCCAAGAGCGGCACCGAGGCCCTGGACGTCATGGAGACCCTGGGATTCGACGCGGTGATCACGGACCTGGTCATGGACGGCGAAGACGGCCTGGCCGTGCTGGAAAAGGCCCGGGAGAAGAATCCCGAGGCCGCAGCCGTGCTCCTGACCGGCTACGGGGACATGACCTCCGCGCTGCGGGCCCTGCGCCTTTCCGCCGATGACTACATCCTGAAGCCCATCTCCGCCCAGGTGCTGGCCGATCGGGTGGAGGAGATCCTGACCGCCAGGGAAAAGCGCCGCCGGGAAATCCTGGCCGGCCTTTCCCTGATCTGCTGCACCCGCTGCCAAAAAATCCATGACCAGGAAGGTCCCTGGAGGCCGGTGGAGGAATTCCTGGAAAACCGCACCGGGGCCCGGGTTGTTTCCGCCCTGTGCCCGGAATGCATGAAGGAGGGCAGCCAAAAGCCCGGCGGGAAGTGAGTTGTTTCACAACCAACCGGTAAAACGCATCCTTGACAGGTTTCCGCCTTTTTTTTATTCTTCCTGCCACACCATGTACAACAGGCGGCCAGGCAACGGCAGGACCAGGGGGGCGGGGGGCGGGGCATCGCCCGGCGCTCCCGGGATGCCCCATTTCCGCCAACGGCCCGGGGTTTCCAGCCCCTTTGCTCTTCCGTCCAACCTTTCCTTCCAAGGAGCACCCATGCGCGTTTTCCTGGCTCTCCTCGTGACCGCCATCCTCGCCCTGCCCGCCCAGGCCGCCGTGCTGGGCGACGTGAACTACGACGGCCAGGTGGACCTCACCGAGGCGGTCTACGCCCTCAGGGCCGCGGCAAACCTGCCCCTGCCCCAGGCCCCCACCCCCGAGGAGCAAGCCGAACTGGAAGACGTGGTGAACTCCGTAGCCATGGCCATGGGGGACAGCTACTCGGCCGTGAGCGGCATGGACGAGGTCAACGAAGTCCTGGAATACCTGGGTTTGGACAACGTCTCCGGAGAAACCGCCCTGGCCGTGGCCCAGAGCCTGAAGGACCAGCTGGTCGCCCTGGACGAATGCGTGGACTTCGAGGGCACGGTCCAGAGCAAGACCTTCACCATAACCTTCCTGTCCAATGCCAACTGCTACACGGTCACGGGCAGCCTAACCCTGACCGTCAACTCCGTGAGTGTCGAGGGAATCTCCTACAGCGTCCAGTACAACAACATCCAGTACGACGGCTGCACCATCAACGGCTCCTCCACGGTCACGGTGAAGGTGGCCGGCTCCCAGGTGACCATCACCCAGACGCCCACAAACCTCTCCGTGTGCGGCAACACCCTGTCCGGGACCATCTCCATCACCTACGACGTCATCACCGGGGCGGTGGTCTCGGCCAGCGTGGACGCCACCTACTCCTACACCCTGGACGGGGAGCCGGTCACCGTGGCGGCGGACCTGACCTACACGCCGGATGGCGGCTACTCCGGGACCCTCGACGTCACCATGGGGGGCGAGACCTATACCTGCGTGGCCGCCGGCCTGGTCATCGATCCGGACTGCGGCGTGCCCATTGCCGGGACCCTGGAGATCAACGGCATCACCCTGGACTTTTCCGGGACCACCTGCGAGAACCCCAACGTCACGGTCCTGGTCCACGGATTCCCGGTGACCCTGTCCCTGGAGGAGGCCGCAGCTCTGTTCATGGGCATCTAACTTGGCATTGGCAAGTTCCTTCCCCCGCCGGAGCCTCCGGCGGGGGATTTTTTTGGGGGGGGATCACGGAGTTCCGCGCCCGGCGCGGCTTCCTTGACAAAACCAGGGCAGGCTCTTATTCTAAATGCTTCGGGAAAAGCGCCCGGGGGCTAGCAAACCCTCGGCCCCCTTGAAGCCGTCCGATTTTTTCTCACAAGGAGCAAGCCCATGCGCACCCTGCGGTATCTGTTCCCCTTCCTTCTCCTCCTTGCCCTGGCGGCCGCATTGCCGGCTACCGCCCAGGAAAGCCTTTCCGGCCCGGAGGCGGTCTTTTTGGAGACCAGCTACAAGTTTCCCATGGTGGTGGAAGGCATCGAGGTGATCCACGACTTCCCGGTGAGGAACCAGGGAAGCGAGGACCTTCGCATCATCAAGGTCCAAACCACCTGAGGGTGCACCGCGTCGGATTATCCCGACGTCATCTCTCCGGGCGGAGAGGGAAAAATTCGGATCAAGGTCAAGACTGCGGGTTACGGCGGCAAGGGCGTGGACAAGACCGTCACGGTCCTCACCAACGACCCCAAGCACGCCAAGGTGGAAATCCGCATTGCCGGCGACGTGGAGCCCCTGGCCATCGTCAACCCCAAGACCGTGAAACTCCAGGGATACGAGGGCGGCGAAATCACGGGGGAAGTCCACATCGCCCCCAACCCCAAGTATCCCTTCAAGATCACCGGCACCACCACCAGCCCCAGCCCCAAATTCTACCACCGGCTGGACAAGGTGGAGGGCAAGGATGAATACGTCCTCATGGTGCGCAACATGGACGAGGCTCCAGGCACCTACAGCGGGGCCGTGAACCTCATCACGGACAGCAACTATCAGAAGACCCTGACCATCCAGGTGTTCGGCCGCATCCTGCCCAAGCCGGGCCAGGATGCCGAAGCCGCCGGAGCGGTGCCCGAAGACACGGGGAGCGTCTCCGCGCCATGACCCCCATCCGGGCCGTGATTTTCGACTGCGACGGCGTGATGTTCGACTCCCGGGAGGCCAACCGGGCGTTTTACAACGCGGTGCTCGCCCATTTCGCCAGGCCCCCCCTCACCGAGGAGCAGATGGCCTTCGCCCACCAGTCCACGGCGGGCGAGGCCCTGGAAATGCTCTTCGGCAGGGGGCGGGACCTGGAGGCGGCCCGGGCGTACTGCCGGGAACTCACCTATTTCCCCTTCATCCCCCTCATGCTGCCCGAGCCGCACTTGAAGGGCCTGCTTTCCCGCATCCGCCCGGCCTTTGCCACGGGCATCTCCACCAACCGCACGGACACCATGCCCCATGTCCTGGCCCACCACGGGCTCGAAGGGCTCTTTGGCTGCGTGGTCACGGCCCTGGATGTGCCCCGGCCCAAGCCCCACCCGGACTGTTTGGTGAAGGCCGCGTCCCTCTTGGGGTTCGACGTGGGAGAGGCGGTGTACGTGGGAGACAGCCCGGTGGACGAACAGGCGGCCGCAGCAGCGGAAATGCCTTTTGCCGCCTTTGGCAACCCCGCCTTAAAAGCCGCCTGGCACCTCACCCGCCTGGACCAGGTGGAGGACATCCTGGCCGAGCACGGCCTCCCGGCCGTGGCCTGAACCGCAGGTTCCGTGGTTCCGTAGCTGGGACAAGCGAAGCGCGTCCCAACAGCCACAAAAAAAAGGCCGCCCCGCGCAAACGGATCTCCAACCCCCTGATACGCAAAAAGAAATCCCCCCTGCCCCCTTTTTTCCGCATGACTGCGACCCGGCCCCTGAAAAAAAACGGGGGAGGAACCCCGGAACCTCCCGGAGCCCCTCCCCCTGCCTGATGTTCCCGCCGCAAACGCCCCCGCCCGCCAGAAGCCGGGCTGAGGGCCTTGCGGTTAGATGTCGAAGTACAGCATGAACTCGTGCGGATGCGGACGCAGCTTCACGGGGTTCACCTCATGCTCCGTCTTGTACTCGATCCACATGTCGATGACGTCCTGGGTGAACACGTCGCCCTTCAACAGGAACGCGCTGTCCTCCTTCAGGGCGGCCAGGGCCTCTTCCAGGGAGCCCGGGGCGGACGGGATGTTGGCCAGCTCCTCGGGGGGCAGGGCGTAGATGTCCTTGTCCAGGGGCTGGCCCGGGTCGATCTTGTTCTGGATGCCGTCCAGAACCGCCATAACCATGGCCGAGAAGGCGATGTAGCCGTTGCACGAAGGGTCCGGGGTCCGGAACTCGATGCGCTTGGCCTTGGGAGAGGACGAGTACATGGGGATGCGGATGGCCGCCGAACGGTTCCGGGAGCTGTAGGCCAGGTTCACCGGCGCCTCGAACCCGGGCACCAGCCTCTTGTACGAGTTGGTGGTGGGATTGGAGAAGGCGCAGATGGCCTTGCAGTGCTTCAGGATGCCGCCGATGGCCCAGAGCGCCATGTCCGATACGCCGGCATACTTGTCACCCGCGAACAGGGGCTTGCCGTCCTTCCAGATGCTGATGTGGGAGTGCATGCCCGAGCCGTTGTCTCCGTAAAGGGGCTTGGGCATGAAGGTGACGGTCTTGCCGGCCCGGTAGGCCGCGTTCTTCAGCACGTACTTGAACCACAGGAGCTGGTCGGACATCTGGACCAGGGGCTTGAACCGCATATCGATTTCCCCCTGGCCGCCCGTGGCCACCTCGTGGTGCTGGGCCTCGATGTCGATGCCCAGGCTCTGAAGGATCAGGGTCATCTCCGTGCGCAGGTCCTGGAGCTTGTCCGTGGGCGGCACGGGGAAGTAGGCCTGCTTGTGGCGGGGCTTGTAGCCCAGGTTGGGCATCTCGTCCCGGCCGGAGTTCCAGACGCCTTCCTCGGAGTCCAGCATGTAGAAGGCCGAGTTGTTGTTGGACTCGAACCGCACGTCGTCGAAGATGAAGAACTCGGCCTCGGGGCCGATGTAGACCGTGTCGCCGATGCCGGTGGACTTCAGGTAGGCCTCGGTCTTCTTGGCGATGTTGCGAGGATCGCGGCTGTAAGGTTCAAAGGTCATGGGGTCTGCGATGTCGCAGATGAGGACCAGGGTGGGCTCGGCGTAGAAGGGGTCCATCTTGGCGGTGGCGGGGTCGGGGATCACCAGCATGTCGCTGGCGTGGATGGGCTGCCATCCCCGGATGCTGGAGCCGTCAAACCCGTAGCCCTCCGTGAAGCTCTCCTCGCTCAGTTCGCTGATGGGCACGGAAAAGTGCTGCCACAGGCCGGGGAAATCCATGAAGCGGAGATCCACCATCTTGGCATTGTTTTCCTTGGCGAACTTCAGAACCTGCTTGGCGTCCATTGCTGCCTCCTCTTGTTTTCGGATTTGCCCCAAAGGGCCTGTTTATGGATGCGTCCCCATTCGAATGATGCACGATGTCCCCCGGGGCGGCGGCCTGCGGCCGCACCAGGGGACCGTTTCGTGAGCTCATGAAAACCTGCCGGAGCGTCAGATGGCGTCCACGCCCCGCTCTCCGGTGCGGACCCTGATGGCCTCGTCCACGGGGAGCACGAAGATTTTGCCGTCCCCGATCTTGTCGGTGTTGGCCGCCACCCGGATGGTCTCCACCACCTCGGCCACCTGGGCGTCGTCCACCACGATCTCCAGCTTGACCTTGGGGACGAAGTCCACCACGTATTCCGCGCCCCGGTAGATCTCCTTGTGGCCCTTCTGGCGTCCGTAGCCCTTGACCTCGGAGATGGTCATTCCCTTGATGCCGATGTCATTCAACGCCTCCTTCACATCATCCAGCTTGAAGGGCTTGATGATGGCTTCGATCTTCTTCATGCGAGCCTCCTTTCGCTTTCACTCCCGGGCCGAGGGCCCGCCTGTAGACAAATAGGCAAATAGGCAAAAAACCTCCCGAAACAATAGGCCTTGAGCACTCTGTTGCACGATTCGGCAATTCACCTCGCTGCGCCGGGACAAGTCCAGGCCCTGATGCTCCTCCACCCGGTCCACACGGAGCCCCGCCACGGAGTCCGTGACCTTCAGGCGGATGACTCTCCGGACAGCACATCCAGAAGGGTCCGGCGGATTTCCTCCACCGCCCTCTCGTCATCCACTTTCTGGCCGTCGAAATCCCGCACATAGAAGGCGTCCACCACCTGGTCCGCCTTGGTGGAGATCTTGGCCACCCACACGTCCAGCCGGCAGCGGAACAGGGCATCCGTTACATGGTACAAAAGGCCCAGGCGGTCGTAGGTGTGGATCTCCACGATGGTGAAGAACGCCGAGGCCTCGTTGTCCACCACCACCTTGTCCCGCTTGGTCCGGGCCGGGGGCCTGGGGGCCATGCGGCCGGCGAGCTTCTTTTCCACGGCGGACGCCAGGTCCAGCTCCCCGGCCAGGGCCTTTTTCAGGTCCCGTTCCGCCCGCTGGGCGATTTCTTCCTCGAACAGGGGGTCCAAGGGCCGGTTCACGATGAACACATCCAGGGCCACGTGATTCCGCCAAGTGTAGATGGCTGCGTCCAGGATATTCAAGTTGTGAAGGATGAACGCCCCGGCGATGCAGGAAAAGAGCCCGGGCCGGTCCTTGGCGCACACGGTGACGCTTCTGGTGTCCTTGCCGGGCCCCCGGGAGAATTCCAGGATGGCCGGGGCCTCCCCCATCCGGGCGAAGAGGCGCACGTGGTCGGCGATGTCCGGGGCAGGCATGTCGTTCAGGTACCGGGGGGTCATGACCTCGAGAAGGCTCGCGGTCCCGGCGCGCTCCCGGTCGTCGGCCGCCGCGGCCATGACCTCCTCGCGCTTCTTTTCCAGCTGGCGCATGGCGCCCCGGCTGGCCAGGCTGCCCTGGGTGAGGATCTGGTGGGTCTTGAAGAAGAGGTCCTTCACCAGGGAGGCGGCCCAGTCGTTCCATGCCTTGGGCCCCGTGGCCACGGAGTCGGCCACGGTGAGGAGGTAGAGCATCTTCAGGCGCATGGGATCCTGGACGCGCCGGGCGGTCACGATGGCCGTGCGTTCGTCGTTCAGGTCCCTGCGGGTGGCGGTCTTCACCAGGGTCAGGTGCTCGGCCACCAGAAAGGCCACCGTGTCAGCCTGCTTCTCGGGATAGCCCATGCGGAGCATGATCTCCCGGGCCATGCGGGCGCCCTTGACGTCGTGGCCGCCCCCGGGTTCGCCCTTGCCCACGTCGTGGAGAAGCGCGGCCCACAAAAGCAGCTTCTTGGGCGAGATCTCCCGCCAGAGCTGGGCCGCCAGGCGGAACCGGGCGTCCTTTTCCTGGCGGACGAATCCCTTCACCGTCCGGATGGTGCGGAGGCTGTGCTTGTCCACGGGGAACACGTGGTACTCGGTGAACTGGATGCGGTGGACGATGCCGGAAAACTCGGGAATGAGCCGGGCCAGGAACCCCGTGGACAGCATCTTTTCCAGAACGTTGAATTCCGGGGCCGGGGCGGCGAGGATGCGTTCGAAATCAGCCACCACCGCAGGATCGGACGCAAAGGCGGCGTCCGCCAGATGGGAGAACTCCCGCACCAGGCGCGCGGCCTCCACGGAAAGGGGCATTTTCACCCGGGCGCTCTCCACGAAGATCTGGATGAGAATCCGGGGATTTTCCACGATGGCTTCGGGGGAGTCGAAATTGAGAGCGTCCTTTTCAATGCGAAGACCCGGGACCGCGCTTTTCAGGCCCCGGCGCACGGAAAACCGCCGCCGGGCGGGCATGGCGCTCCACAAAAGGACCTTGCGGCTTTCCTTGACGCACTCCATGTGGCCGTGGAGGGTCTTCAGGAACAGCTCCACGCCCTCCAGGTTCCCGTGGCGGGCAAAGCCCAGGGAGTCGGCCACCTGGCGCTGGTATTCGAAGTGGAGCTGGTCGCATTTCCTGCCGCACAAAAGATGCACCCGGTTGCGAACCAGCCAGATGAAGTCCAGGGCCTGGGAAAGCTCATCGTACTCGTCGTGGGAGAGGATGCCCAGGTACTCCAGGTCCCGGGGCTCCCGGGCCCCGTACAGGGCCGCGGCGGCCCAGCGGATGAAGTGGTAGTCCCGGAGCCCTCCCTGGCCCTCCTTGAGATTGGGCTCCAGGAGGGAGGCCGAGTCGCCGTAACGCTCGTGGCGTTTCTCCGAGCCGTCCACCAGCCATTTCACGTAGGCCTTGGACCGGGCCCGCAGAACCTTCTCCTGGAGGATCTCGGCCAGGTCCATGTACAGAAACGACATGCCGCAAATGAACCGGGCGTCCACCAGGCTGGTGAGCACCTCGAAGTCCGCGGAGGCCAGCTGGGCGGTTTCGGCGATGGTCCGGGTGGCGTACCCCACCTCCAGGCCCGCATCCCACAGGGGATACACGATCTCCTGGACCAGGCCCGCCGCGTCCGGGGGGATGCGCTTTTCAAAAAGGAGCAGAAGGTCCACGTCCGAATGGGCGCACTGCTCCCGGCGGCCGTAGCCCCCCAGGGCCACCACGGCGTAGGGGTTCTTGTCCACCCGCATCCGGGGCCCCACCTCGCTTCTTTCGAAGCTCTCCCGGAAATAGTCATCCAGGATCTGGGCGTGGGCCGCCAGGAAGCCGTCGGCCCGGCCCTTTTCCATTTCCTTGAAAAAGGCGTTGCGCCGGCGGATGAGCACCGAGATGGGGGTTTCCAGCTTGTGGGCCGTTTCGCTCACGGAAGATCCTTTCATGTTCGTGGGAAACTAAAGCAACCCCTGTGCCAGGAAAGGACAAAAGCTTTATCATTTGGAAAAACAGTGGGTTGGAGTCGTGTCAGCAGGCTGTTGGACCAGCGGGGTATACGACAAAATCGTAGAAAGCCTCTCGAAAAAAATACAAAAATGTAGTGGCCCGGCAACACGCCAGAAAGGAGGGAAAGGAAAGTCCGCCCGGGCCAGGGCCCGGGCAGGGGGTCATTCCACGATTTCGTAGCAGGGCGCCACGTCGGCGAAAGGGGTCTCGGCCAGGTAGGCGGCAATGGCCCGGTCGTAGGACGCGGTGTGGGCAAAGGCCTTGCGAGCCAGGCGGTACCGCTGGCGCGGAGCGGTCTTTCCGCCGGATTTCCCCAGCTGTTCCAGGAACCCGGGATAATCGGCCGGTTCCACCAGGCAGGCCACCCGGAGAAAATTCTTGGCCGCCGCCCGGATCATGCACGGCCCGCCGATGTCGATCTGGCCCCGGGCCTGTTCCGGGGTGACGCCGGCGGCAAGGATGGTCTGGCGAAAGGGATAGAGGTTCACCACCACCAAATCCATGGTCACCGCACCGGTGCGGGCCAGGTCCTTTTGGTGGGCCTCGTTGTAGGTTTCGGTGAGAAGCCCCAGGTAGATCTTGAAATCCAGGGTCTTCACCAGCCCGCCCTGGGTCTCGGGCTGGCCCGTGTAATCGGAGACCGCCGTGAGGCGCCCGGCGTCCGCGCCCAAAATTTCCGCCACCTTGGCGTGGGTGCCCCCGGTGGAGAAGAAGCGCACGCCCGGGCAGGCTTGTACCAGGCCCTTCACCAGGACATCCAGGTCCGTCTTGTCCGAAACGGACAGGAGAACATTCTTCACCGCCACCGGACCGTCCACCTTGCCCACCACGTTCACCGCCATGGCCGCCTCCCGCTGTCCGAAAGGTTCAGGAACCATTTTCCTATTCCCCAAGATTACCCCAGCCCCTCCCCTGCGTCAACGGGAAGAGGGTGAAAGGACGCATGAAGGTCGAGGGGGACGGCGAAGCATTTGGAGGTGGCAGGAATACGCAGATTCAGGAAATCTGAGTGGCCTCAAGATGTTGGAGTTGCCCTGGGTCATCCGGGTTCGCCGCCCCTCAACTGGTGCCATCCGGCATTTGTGGATATGTGGCAGCTATACCTATATTTGGGAAATTCGAGGGATCACAAGATATTGGGGGGTGCGGCGGCACCCGGGTTTTCCACCCGTAGGGGCGGTTCGCGAACCGCCCCTACAGCGTCCAAAGCCTTTTGCGCTACTCTTCCGGGTAGCCCGTTGCCCGGGCCGGGAAGGCGGATGGGTTCTGTTATTCCTCTTCCAGGTCATACAGCCTGGGGTCCACCCGGGGCGCGGCAAAAGGCCCCCGGCCCCCCGGCTTCCGGCCCGCGCCTGGCCCGGCGAAGGGGTCCTCGTTTTCCAGGAGGCTCCCCAGTTCGGCTTCCACAGCTTCGGGGTCCTGGCCGGATTCCAGGCGGGACAGGGCCTCGGCCATGCCTTCCCCCACCGGGAGCCCCGCGCCTTCCATGAACTGGCGCATGAAGGCCGCGGACTGGCGGGGGTCGTCCGGGTTGATGCGCCCGGCCTCCCGGCCCAGGGCCTCCATGGCCTTTTCCATGCGCCCCGGGTCCTCGATGCCGGCCTCCGCCTCCTCCCCGCCCCCCCGGGACAGGGAAAACACGGACATGCGCCGGGAAAGGATCGCGTCCTTGCACCGGGGGCAGGGAGGCCGGGCCGTGGTGTTCACCCGTTGGGAAAAGAAGTTGAACAGGGTGTTGCAGTTTTCGCAGTGGAATTCATAAATGGGCATGGGCGGTCCTCTTTCAAAGCGATGTCCTTATATTACAGCAAAAGGCGGATCCGGAGTAGTCCCGGGAAGGCTGGGGGCTCTTTATACCAATGCCCAATAAGCAGGCCCCGGGGAAATCCCCCCTGTCCCCCCTTTGTCAAAGGGGGGGGCCCGCTTCCGTCCCCCCGGACGGACCTCCTTGACTTTCGGCCCTCCATCCGCTATCCGGGCCGTGCGGCTATCCGGCCCCGGCCGGGGCCAGGACCCCAATCTCAAATAAGGTGAAACCCATGATCGAACGCACCCTTTCCATCATCAAGCCCGACGCCGTGAAGAATGGCTCCGTGGGTGGTATCCTGGCGCGCCTGGAAAAGGCCGGGTTCAAAATTCTGGCCATTCGCATGGTGTCCATGAGCAAAAAGCAGGCCGAGGGATTCTACGCCGTGCACAGCGCGCGCCCCTTTTTCGGCAGCCTTACGGACTTCATGAGTTCCGGCCCCTGCGTGCCCCTGGTCCTTGAGGGCGAAAACGCCATTGCCGAATACCGGAAGATCATGGGCGCCACGGACCCGGCCCAGGCCGATGCAGGAACCCTCCGGGCGGATTTCGCCACGGACAAGGAGAAGAACGCGGTCCACGGCTCCGACTCCCCGGAGAACGCGGCCATCGAGATCGCCTACTTCTTCACCGGCTGCGAACTCGCGGGGTGAGCGACCCGGCCGTAAACCTGGCCAACGTGACCGTGGTGCTCCTTTCTCCCCGGATTTCGGAGAACGTGGGGGCCGCGGCCCGGGCCATCCGGAACATGGGCATGTCCCGGCTTCTGGTGGTGAGCCCCAAAAAATGGGAGCCCAACCGGGCCGCCATGATGGCCACCCATGGAGGCCTGGACCTCATCCGGAACCTGGTCATTCACGACGACCTGGGCGAGGCCCTGGCGCCCTTCCAGTACGTGGTGGGCACCACCGCGCGCCTGGGGGGGCACCGGATCCCCTTCCGGGACCCGGCGCGCCTGGCCCGGCACCTGGCCCCCATATCCCAGGAAAACGAGGTGGCCATCCTCTTCGGCCCTGAGGACCGGGGCCTGGAAAACGAGGATCTGAGGTACTGCCACGCCCTTTTGAACATCCCCACCCGGGACTTCTCGTCCCTGAACCTGGCCCAGGCCGTGCTCCTGGTGTGCTGGGAGCTTGCCCGGACAGGCCTTCCGGAACCGGCCCCGTTCGTCCCGCGCCTGGCCGGCCGCCGGGAGCTGGACCGGATGTACGCGGACCTGAAGAAGGTCCTCACCCGCATAGGGTACATCAACCCCCAAAACCCCGAACACTGGATGGACAACATCCGCCAGTTCTTCAACCGGCTGCCCTTCACAGCCCGGGAGGTGAAGGTCGTCATGGGCTTCCTCCGCCAGATGGACTGGTACGCCACGGTGGGAGTCCAGAAGGAAAACCCATGTTCCTCGTGCGATTCGGAGAAAAAGGAAGAGAGCGCCCCGGAATCCTGAGGGGTTCGGCGGTCGTGGACCTCACGGAGCACTTGCCGGGCGTGCCGGACATCGGCCCGGAGTTTTTCGAGGGCGGCTGGCTGGAAAAGGCCGTTGCCGTGAAGGCCCCGGGCCGGGAGCTTGACGTCCGCCTGGGTTCGCCGGTGATCCGGCCGGAAAAGATCATCTGCCTGGGCAAGAACTACGCGGACCACGCCAAAGAGGGCGGCATGAGCCTGCCCGGGGAGCCGCTCCTCTTCTGCAAGACGCCCAATGTCCTGAACGGCCCCCAGGACGATGTGGCCCTGCCCCTGACTTCCGGCCAGGTGGACTGGGAGGTGGAGTTGGCCGTGATCGTGGGCAAAAGGGGCAAGCGCATCCCCCGGGAGCGGGCCATGGAGCACGTGGCCGGATTTTGCGTCATGAACGACGTTTCCGGCCGGGAGGCCCAGTTCGGGGACAAGCAGTGGTTCCGGGGCAAGTCCTTTGACGGCTTCGCCCCCCTGGGCCCGGCCCTGGCCACGCCGGACGAGGTCTTGGACGTGAACAATCTTGTCCTGAAGACCCGGGTGAACGGCGTGCTCATGCAGCACGGCACCACGGCGGACCTCATCTTCGACATTCCGGCCATCATCGAGTATGTTAGCGCAGACATCAGCCTGGCCCCGGGGGACATCATCTCCACGGGCACCCCGGCCGGGGTGGGCATATTCCGGGACCCGCCCGTGACCCTGGCCGAGGGCGATGTGGTGGAATGCTGGATCTCGGGTCTGGGGACCCTGAGGAACCGGATGGTGAAAAGCGACTGACAGGCCTTTTTCCGGCCGCCGGTCCGGGCTCGTGGCTCCGGCCGGCGCGCCCCGGGTTTTCCCCGGTCCCGCCGTTGACAGGGCCAGGCAAAAACGCTATGTTCCGCCGATCCGCCGAGAGCGCTTGCGGAGAGGTGGCCGAGCGGCTGAAGGCCCTGCTCTCGAAAAGCAGTATCCTGCCAAAAGCGGGATCGTGGGTTCGAATCCCACCCTCTCCGCCATGCAAGATGCTGTTTTAATTCGATAAAACGGACGGACTCAATAGAATCAAGGACGGTGCTTGTAACTGGCTGAAATTCAGCCTTTTACAAGCACCGTTTTTTTGTGGGCAGTTTGTGGGCAGATTGTGGGCGGAGGCGGTTGGTTTGATTCTTTGATATGGGGTTGGCTGAGGGTAGGGAGGCGCCGCGTTTGCGGCGCCTTTTTTGTTTGGGGTGTCCCGGTTGGGGCGCCCCTTTTTTTTGGTCTTTTTGGGGTCCGCGTGAAGATTAAGCGAAATACGCGAAATACGCGAAATACGCGAATGCGGCGTCTGAAATCGCCCGGTAAATTGGGGCTGTCTTTACCGTGGTTGGGATTTCGGGCGGGCTTTGAACCGGCGGAGGCGGGTTTGATTATCGGGTACACCCAAGCGGACGCGGACAATGTGTGGGCGGCCATTATGGCCCTGGTCTGCGGCCAGCGGAAGGTTCGGGTCACTTACGGGGACCGGACCGTGGAGTATGCCCAGGCGGACCTTCCCCAACTCCGGGGGATTCACCGGGAGATTTTGGCGGACCTGGCGCGCCAGGCCGGGACGGCAACCAGCGGATGCATCCGCGTGACCAGCTGCAAGGGGCTTTGATGAGCCGGATTCTGAAAATTGTGGACCACCACGGCAGGCCCATTCGGGCGGCGGCTTATTCGGGGGCCTTTGAAGGGGCTTCCATGGGCCGCCGGCTGGGTCAGTGGGGGACCAACACTTCCGGCGCCAACGCGGTGCTTTTTTCTTCCCTGTCCACCCTGCGGTCCCGGGCCCGGGAGATGGTGCGGAACAACCCCCTGGCGGACGGGGCGGAGGATACCTGGGTTTCCAACCTGATCGGAACCGGGATTTCTCCGCGGGTCCAATTGGATGATGCCGGGTTGAAACGGGACATCCACCAGCTTTGGGAGGATTGGGTGCCCGAGGCGGACGCGGACGGGCGGTGCGATTTCTACGGGCTCCAGACCTTGGGCGCCCGGTCCCTTTTCCACGCGGGTGAATACCTGGCCCTTTTGCGGCCACGGTTGCCGGAAGACGGGCTGGCGGTTCCGTTCCAGCTCCAGCTTTTGGAGCCGGACCACCTGGACCATACCTACAACACCCAGGCGGAAAACGG
>JAHJUF010000114.1 GCA_018829095.1 Pseudomonadota bacterium
AATCCTTCTTGTCCCCCATGTCGGCCGCGTAGGCCGGGACCTTGTTCCATTCCAAAGCCAGGGAGGCTGCCGCAGCCGAGGCCGCAGCCAGGAAGGTCCGCCGGGAGATGCCTTTTGCCATGGATTCCCCCTTTCGGTGGGGAGGCTGCGGGGAAATCCCTTTCCCCCCCATGGAGGGGCCTGTGGGGCATTGGGAAAGGGGCGGGTAAGGATGCCGGACATTTTATTAGACCAGGGGCAGGGGGACAAGCTTTTTTCGGTTTTTTCCACACAAGAGTCTCGAGCTGCGCCCTTTTTCTTTTCGGGTTCGGGCCAAAAAATAGGGCCTTGTCCTTTTTTTTGGGCCTTTTTTTGCGGGCCAAGATTTTTTTGAAGGAAATGCAAAAAGTCGTCATCCACGCAAGACCTGGGCCCAGGACTTTTTTAACGCCATGAAATAATTGAATTCCGGTCTTCGCAGGAATAACGGCTGAGGCGGGTTTCGGATTATTTGCGTGACCATTTTTTTGCTCAAAGAGCTTGGTAATTACATGAAAAATCCATTTATTTATGATGTTTTGTTCCTGAATGATTCCGGGAGATTGACCTGCCGTGCATCATCCTCTATCATACAAAAATTCCTTTCTGAGACATTCAGTTCCTCCCTTCTTCAAGAAAAGGAAGTCCGCCCATCATGGCACCGGAACCGGAAAACCAAGCTGGCCAGCCCCAAGGGGCCCTGGACCTGAAACTGGTTTCCGACATCCTCATGCAGTTGAACATCGTGCGGAAGAACGCCCGCATCTATCCCCCGGGCCATCCTCAGCTGAACGCCAGCGTCCGGCGGGTGGCGGGCCATCTGGCCGAGCATTTTTCCTACAGCCCCGAGCTGGCATTTGCCGTGACCGCCGACACCCTCATCCTGGGGGACCAGGAACTTGCCAAAAGCAACCCCATCTTCGTGGAATTCGCCGAGCACCTTCACGCGCGCTCCATCTTTTCCCTCTCCCTGAAGGCCGGCATCTCGTCGGAGGAGATTCTCACGCTGAACCGGGTCCTGGCCGGGGACTACATTCCGGAACGGGAGGGAGAGCCTCTGCCCGAAGCACTGGCCCGTATGGGCGTGACCCACGCCGAGGTGGGGGTCATGGACTGGACCGGGGTTTCCTACACCGACTCCGTGGAGGTGGACGGGGAGGGGGGTTCCGGCGGGGGAGGGGGGGCCTCCTGGGAGGGCTACGTTCGGGGGCTCCTGGAAAGCGGCGCGGAACAGGCCCTCACCGATGACGAGGATGGCATCGAACTCACCAACGTGGATCCCAAAATGTTGGCCGAGTTTTTGAACCAGCTGGATAACAAGAAGGACTCCAACCTTTCCTACGACAAGGTCATTGCCAGTTACGTCCGGGACCTGGATCAGGGACTCACCCACGTGAGCCGCATCCGGGATACCCAGGTCCGGACCGATTTCCTCCAACTCATCAACCAGTTGAACCCGGAGTTGCGCCAGGAACTCCTGTCTGAGCGCTTCTCCTTTTCCACCCGTTCCGCCGAGGCTTCCACAGACGTCCTGAACCTCTCCCCGGCCAAAATCGTTTTGAAGGTGCTGGAGGAGGTGAACCAGGCTGGGGGCCTGATCAATCACGGGGTGTTCCAACTGGTGGACATGCTGGCCGCCTCGGGCCGAGGGATGAAAAGGCACGAGGAGCAGTCCTGGGAATTTTCCCCCGAGGAGCAGTGGCGGTTCGCGGACGACACCCTGGCCTTCTTTTCCGGGGCCAACCTGGACAGGCGGCCCGTTTCCCGGGAGGAACGGGCCCTTCTCCAGCAGGCCCGGCAGAAGCTCATCACTTACATGGGCACCGGGGGCGGACGGGAAGCCAAGCCCGCCCGGGAGGGGGGCGGCGGACTTTCCGGGCTGGAAGAGAACTACGCCGGTCTTCTCCTGGATCTTATGGAAAAGGAGAGCAGCGAGGACAAGGCCCAGGGCATGGCCCGGGGCCTGGCGGGCTTGTTGGCTGCCTTTGTGGCCGAGGGGCGGTGGGGGTTGGCTGTGAGCATCTGGGGGTGCCTTTCAGCCCTGGAGGAGCCTGACCCCGCCCGGCCCACCTTCCTGCCGGACCTGTGCGTAAAGGTCAAGAACCAGTTCTGGGCGCCGGAGAACATCAGCCGCATCTCGGCAGCCATCCTGCAAAAGGGTCTGCGGGAATCCGAAGCTCTGGTGGACATTCTCCGGGAGTCCTGCCAGCAGTCGGCCCGGGAGATGGTGGACACTCTGGCCGAGGAAGGGGACGAGGGGGTCCGGCTGCTCCTTTTGGATCTGGTGGCGGACCTTTCAGCCTTCACCCTGCCCCATGTGCTGGAGCATCTTCCCCACGATGATCCCCGGGTGGTGATCGACATGCTCCGGGTGCTCCAGAAGGTCCGGGACTACGACACCATGAAGCAGGTGGCCGCCCTGGTGGAACACCCCGATTCCGGTGTGGCCCTGGAGGCCATCCGGGCCCTGGTGATGATGGGTAGCGCCTTTGCCCCGGAAATCGTGGTGCGCCATCTGGACCATCCGGACCGCCGCCTGGCGCTGGGGACCATCGCCCTGGCGGGCCAGATCTACGATCCCCGGATCATCGAGGGGCTGTTGAACGTGGTGCGCATCAAGTCCTGGCGTCCGGGTGAGTACGATCTGGAGCGCCGGAAAAAGGCCGTGGCCGCCCTGGCCGCCATTGGGGCCAGCGAGGCCCTGCCCACTCTCTACAAGCTGGTGACCGCCAGGAAGCTGATCCATTCCAAGGAGTTCGAACTCCTCAAGCTGGAGGTCTTCCGATCCCTTTCCTCCTACGACTCGAGGAACATCGGGCCCTTCCTGGAATGGGGCAGGAACTGCGGCAATATGGAGATCAACAACGTCTGCACGGGCCTGGTCCAGCGAGCCGGGGCCGCCGGGAGCCGGACATGAGCGAAAGCGGCGGAAAAGACAGGCCGCCCGTGGACCCCGGGGCCAGCCAAGGACTCCGGGGCGTGGACTCCCGGGACAGGAGGCTGCGGCACCCCGGCAGGCCTGTGGACCCCGAGGAGGTTTACCCGGAGGCCTTGGATCAGCCGCCTCCCCCCACTGGGGCCGCCCCGCCCCCCCCGGGGGCCGCCCCGGTTTCCCCTGAGGTGTCCCAGCCCGAATCCCTGTCCCGGGCCGTGTACTTCTTCACCTCCTATTTCATGGCCGCCCTCAGAAATTCCATGCTCTATTCCCCGGACCACGCCCAGGTCGGGAGCTCCCTTCCCCGGGCCGTCCAGCAGGCGGAACACGCCTTCACCTTCACGGACAAGCTGGAGTTCGTGCGTATCGAGGGCGAATTGTTATTCGAGGGCAAGCCCTTGAACCGCCAGGGGGTTCAATTCGGTAAGGTGGCGGAGTTCATGGGGAAACTGGGCATCGAGAGGCTCTGCTTCCTCCCGGGACTGGAGGACCGGGAACTCAAGGATCTGGTGCTGGATCTTCTGGGCCGCACGGGGGAGGGGGAAAAGCGGGGCAGCCGGACCATCGCCAGCACGGAGCACGTGCGGGTGGGGAAGATCCACATGGCGGCCGGCGGGGGTGGCGCCCGGGTACCCAAGCTCTCCCACCACGCCATCGTCAACCTGTTGGCCACGGGCCGGTTTTCCGAGGATGACATCTCCGACTTGTCCGCATCCAGCCAGGAAACCACCGGGGAGCGTCTGGCCCAGATCGACACGGCGCTTCTGGTCCGGGCCCGGAACGCCGTGAGCAAGCTCTCCACCCTGGATGCATCGGAGAGAGTGTCCATCCAGGAGACGGTGGTGAACTTCATCCATTACTTTCTGAAATACGCCCGGTCCCTGTACATCCTCGCCCCCCTGGTGACGCACCATGAACCAACCTTCCACCACAGCCTGAACGTGGCCCTTTTGTGCGGGGTCCAGGCCCGGACCCTGGGGGCGGATCCCGCCCAGTTCCGGGACATGGTCCTGGCGGGTCTCTTCCACGACCTGGGCAAGCTCGCGATTCCGGTCCACATCCTGGACAAGGTTCAGCCCCTCAGCCGGGAGGAAAAGATTCTGATCACCGGCCACCCGGTCCAGGGGGCCCGCATACTGGCCTGCCTGCCCGACGCGCCCCCGGCTGCGGTGGTGGCCGCCTTCGAGCACCACATGCATTTTTCCGGCGAGGGGGGATATCCCCGGCCCGGCCCGGGCCGGGAGCCCCACACCGTGAGCCAGGTGGTGGCTCTGGCCGATTTCTACGATGCCGCCCTATCACGGAAGCCCTATCGCCCCCCCAGAATCCTGGAAAACATTTTGGACCTCATGGTGGGTCACGCGGGCCAGCGTTTCGACCCCAAACTGGTGATGAACTTCCTGGAGGCCGTGAGAGGGTGGGAATAGGGGGCGTGGGACTGGAGTCCCAAACCCGGATTCCGGAGGAGGGCCTTTCCACGCTTTGCCTGGTAGGGAACAACCCATGAGCCCCCCCCAATGGACCGAAGCAGATTGTTCTTGATATCTGGTGTTTTCCCGTGATAGAGAAAATCATTGAATCCCGGTTGGTTTCACCCCATAACCCCCCAAAGGAGGAGAACGGCATGAAGAAGACAGCGATCGTTACCACGGTGTTCGTGGCGGCCCTGATGCTGGCCACGGCGGGCTTTGCAGGTCAGAATAACTATGGCTGCGGCCTGGGCTCCATGGTGTTCGAGAACAACGATTCGGTGGTGTCCCAGACACTTGCCGCTACCACCAACGGCACCTTTGCCAGCCAGCTCTTCGGCATCACCTCCGGCACCTCCAATTGCGAGAAGCCCGAATCCTTCGTGTACAACGAGAAGGTGAAGGTTTTTGTGGCTGACAACATGGACAACCTGGCCGCTGACATGGCTCGCGGCAGTGGCGAGTACCTGGACACCCTGGCCACCCTGATGGACGTTCCCCAGGCGGACCGCGCGTCCCTGTACAACACGCTTCAGGCCAATTTCTCCAGCATCTACACTTCGGACCAGGTCTCCAGCACGGACGTGCTCCGGAACATGGATTCGGTCCTGTAGGGTTTCACCGCTGAAACAGCTTTTGACAAAAAGGGGGATGCGCCGTCTCTTGACGGCCAGCATCCCCCTTTTCTTTTTCCTGGCGGCCCTTTCCGCGCACCCGGTCCTCGCCTCCGGGGACCCGGCCAGGCAAGCCGAGGCGAGGGCCCTGGAAAAACGCCTGTACGACCATCCCTATTGGCGCACCCTCCTCCACTATCAGACCGGTTTCAGGGGGTTGAGGAGCCGGGTGGACGACCCGGGTTTCTTCCTTTCCGAAAACGGCGCCACAGACCCCCGGGCCGAGCTTCTCGCCTTCATCCGGGCCCTGTACGCCCCCCTGGACCCGGAAAACGAAAAGGCCCACGCGGCCTGCCGGTTCCCGGCCCGGCTCCGTTTCGTGGTGGAGGAACTCGGCCTGGACCCATCCCAACTGCCAATGCCCGAGTGCCGGTTCTTCCGGGAGATGCTGGACCGCCTGGACCCGGTGTCGGCCAGCATCGTGTTCCCGGCGGCGTACATGAACAGCCCGGCCTCCCTGTTCGGCCACACGCTCCTCACCATCCGCACCCGACAGGGCACGGAACTCACCAGCCAGGCCGTGAACTACGCCGCTGTCACAACAGACACCTTCGGCCCGTCCTACGCGGTGAAGGGCATCTTCGGGCTGTACCGGGGCTATTTCTCCATGCAGCCCTACTATGTGAAGATCCAGGAGTATTCCGACGTGTCCCGCCGGGATATCTGGCAGTACACGTTGAACCTCAGCCCGGAAGAGATCGGGCGCATGTTCGCCCATCTCTACGAGATGGAGGGCATCTGGTCGGATTACTTCTTTTTCGACGAGAATTGCTCCCACGCCCTCCTGTTCCTCCTGGACGCGGCTCGGCCCGGGTTGGGCCTGGCGGACCAGGCCGGGCTCTGGGTCATCCCCGTGGATACCCTGCGCCTGGCCCTGGAAAACGGCCTAGCTGAGGACCGGCAGTTCCGGCCCTCCAAGGCCACCCGGATGCAACGAATGGCGGACCGGCTTTCCGGCCCGGGGCTTGGCCTCGCCCTTTCGGCGGCCCGGGGCGCAGAGGAGCCCGGCGCGGTCCTCGCGTCCGGCCTTCCGGACCGGGAAAAGGGCCTGGCCCTGGACCTTTCCGCCGAAACCCTCCAGTTCCTCCTTACCAGCCGCAAGCTCACCGAGGAAGCCTACCGGAAGCAATACCTCTCCGTGCTCAAGGCCCGGTCCACCCTGGCCGCGGCCGGGCAAGAGGCGGAAGCCCCGGCCCCCCCGCCCGCGCCTCCCGAAGACGGCCACCGGTCCGCCCTCCTTGCCTTCGGGGGCCAGTCGGTGGATGGGGAGGCCCACGCCACGCTCCGGTTCCTGCCCGCCTACCATGGCCTGGTGGACGACGCCCGGGGATTCGCCCCCGGGGCCCAGATCTTTTTCGGTGACTTCCTGGCCCGTATGAGCCTGGAAGACAACAACTGGGAAATGGAGCGCATGGCCTTCATCGACATCCTGTCCATCGCCCCCCGGGACGCGCTGTTTTCCCCGGTCTCCTGGGCGGCCCGGCTGGGCTTCGAGCGTCGGGTCATGGATGACGGCACGGACGATCTGGTGGGATTCCTCACCGCGGGCCGGGGATGGGCCTGGGAAGTGGGCCCCCTGGGAACAGCCTACGGTTTCGCCATGGGCGACAGCGAGTTTTTCGGCCGGGTGGAACAGGATTTCGCCCTGGGTCCGGCTGTCCAGGCAGGCCTTTTGTCCCGGATCACGGACCGGTTCACGATCCACGCCTTTTCCCGGTACACCCATTTCGTCCTGGGCGATTACCACGACCGCCTGGAAACCTCCGTGGACGCCCAGGTCCACCTGTCCCGGAACCACGCAGTCCAGGCCGAAGCCCATCTGGTCCGGTCCCGGGGCTTCTGGACCCCGGAATATTCCCTGGCCTGGAACCTCTACTTCTGAGGCGGGAGCCCGGAGGCCGGGACCTGGCCCGGCCCGGGACCTGGCGCCAAGCGGTTTCCCCCTTTGAAAAAGGGGCTCATTCCTTTGGATTCGGATCCATCATGAAAACGCCTGAACCCCGCCCTGGCCGAATGGTCTGCCGGGCCGCGTTCCTGTCGGCCCTTTTTCTGGTTCCCCTTGTCCTTTCCTCCTGCCTGGGCCGGTTTGTCTATCATCCTGTGGACAAACTCGCGGCCAGCCCGGCGGACTGGGGACTGGCTTACGAGGACGTGGAGTTTTCCGCCACGGACGGGGTCCGGCTCCACGGATGGTGGATTCCGGCGGCCGAGGCCCGGGCCGTGGTCCTGTTCTGCCACGGCAACGCGGGGAACGTGTCCCACCGGGCCGGCCGGGTTCTGGCCCTGAACCGGCTGGGCCTCTCGGTGTTTTTGTTCGACTACCGGGGTTTTGGCCGGAGCCGTGGCCGCCCCTCGGAGCAGGGCACGTACCGGGACGCCCGGGGGGCCTGGGATCTTCTGACGGAGAAACGCGGCGTCGCGCCGGACCGCATCCTGGTTCTGGGCCGCTCCCTGGGCGGGGCCGTGGCCGCCCATCTGGCCACGGAGGTCCGGCCCGCCGGCCTGATCCTGGATTCCGCCTTCACCAGCATTCCCGCCCTGGCCCAAGAGCGTTATTCCTGGGTGCCGGAGAACCTTTTGTCCTCGTACCGCTACGACACCCTGGGCTCCCTGTCCCAGGTTTCCTGCCCGGTCCTGGTGCTCCACAGTCCCACGGACGAGGTGGCCCCCTTTGCTCATGGCCAGGCCCTTTTCGAAGCCGCGCCCGAACCCCGGCGACTGGTGGAGACCGCCGGGACCCACAACCAGGGATTCGATTCCACCCCGGCCTGGGTCGAGGCTGTGGAGCGTTTCGCAGACGAGTGCGCGCCTTCGGAGCCTGCCCAGGATTCCCGGGCCGAGGTCCGGGCCCTGGTGCCGGACGCCGCCCTGAACCTCCTGGGGCAAGCCGCCACCGAGACCTGCTCCATCTGTGCCCGGGATCTCCGGAAGGACGCCTTTGCCATCCTGGCCCGGGCCATGGTTCCGGGCCGGGAGATCCGCTTCAGACCGGACTGTCCCCTGG
>JAHJUF010000115.1 GCA_018829095.1 Pseudomonadota bacterium
AAAAAAGTTCTCCCCCCACAGAATCCCCTCAAAAGGAAAACCGGCCATGGAGCAAAGAGAAGTTGTGGTGGTGGATGCGGTGAGGACGGCGTTCGGGAGGGCGGGGGACAAGGGGGTTTTTTGGGGCACGAGGTCCGAGGATTTGGCGGTGGGGTTGTTGAAGGCCCTGGTGGAGAGGAATCCGGGGGTCGTGCCGGGCATGATCGAGGACAGTCTCTGGGGGGTGACGAACCAGGTCAAGGAGCAGGGGGGGACCCTGGGGCGCATGGTCACCATGCTGGCCGGCTGGGGGTGGGAGGTGCCGGGGTGTTCCTTGGACCGCATGTGCGCGTCGGGGTTGACGGCGGCGGGATTCGCGTCGGCGTGCATCGCGTCGGGCATGCACGAGTGCCTGGTGGCCGGCGGGGTGGAGCACCTGGGGCACGTGCCCATGGGGTTCATGCGGGAGAACCATCCCCGGGCCGGGGAGGCCATGGGGGGAGAATACGCGTTCAACATGGGGTTGACGGCCGAGGAGATCCACCGGCGGTTCCCGGAGTTCACCCGGGAGATGGCGGACGAGGTCGCCTTTCACAGCCAGCGCAAGGCGGACGAGGCCATGCGGGCCGGGAAGCTTTCGGACCGGATCATCCCCATTCCGGTGACGCTTGCGGACGGGACGGGGGCCGTGGTGGACCAGGACCAGCACCCCAGGCCCGGAACCACGCGCCAGGCCCTGGCCGGGCTGAAGACGCCTTTTTTGGAAAACGGGAACGTCACGGCGGGAAATTCGTCCGGGTTGAACGACGGGGCCGGGGCATTGCTGTTGATGAGCGGGGATCTGGCCCGGGAGATCGGGCTGAAACCCCTCATGCGGTGGGTGGCCACGGGCGTGGCGGCGGTGGAGCCGGGGATCATGGGCACCGCGCCGGTCCCGGCCACGGAAAAGGCGCTGAAAAAGGCGGGCCTTTCCATGGGCGACCTGGATGTCATCGAGATCAACGAGGCCTTTGCCGTGCAGGTGCTCTGGTGTCTGGACCGCCTGGGCGTGGCGGCCGACGACCCCAGGGTGAACCCCTGGGGCGGGGCCATTGCCTTTGGCCACCCCCTGGCCGCTTCGGGGCCGCGGCTGGTGGCCTTTTTGGCCGGCCATTTCCGGGACAACCCCAGGGCCCGCTACGGCCTCACCACCATGTGCGTGGGCAGGGGGCAGGGGTATTCCATGGTCTGGGAGAACCTCCAAAGGAACTGATTCCGGGTCCGGACGACCATTCCCGTAAACCACTTTGAAAACCATACAGGCAAGGAGGCCCACATGCAGGACATGAAGGGACAGACGGCCATCGTGACCGGAGGGGGGAGGGGGATCGGACGGGCCATCTGCCTGGCCCTGGCGGCGCGGGGCGCCGCGGTGGCCATCGCGGACATCCGGGGCGAGGATGCCGAGGCCACCGCCAGGGCCATCCAGGAGCCCGGCGGGCGGGCCATGTTCAAGGTCACGGACATCACGGACCTGGCATCGGTCAAGGCCATGGTGGACAGGACCCGGGAAATCCTGGGCCCGGTGGACATCCTCGTGAACAACGCGGGCTGGGACCGCATGACGCCCTTCGCCAAGACCACGCCCGAGTTCTGGGACACCATCATCGCTATCAATTTCAAGGGAGTCCTCCACATGGTCCACGCCACCATGGGGGACATGATCGAGAAAAACCGGGGCAAGATCGTCAACATCTCCTCCGACGCGGCCCGGGTGGGCAGCATGGGCGAGGCGGTTTACGCGGGCGCCAAGGCGGCGGTCATCGGATTTTCCAAGTCGCTTGCCCGGGAGCTGGCCCGAAATAACATCAACGTGAACGTCGTGTGCCCGGGCCCCACGGAAACGCCCCTGGTGGAGGAGATGAAAAAGGACGGCGCGTTCGCGGAAAAGGTGCTCTCCGGCATGGACCGCATCATCCCCCTGCGCCGAATGGGCCGGCCCGATGACATCGCCTCGGCCGTGGCCTTCCTGGCCTCGCCCGAAGCCGACTTCATCACCGGCCAGATCCTCTCCGTCTCCGGCGGGCTCACCATGTGCTGAGGACTATGGGAGTTTGTAAAAGTTCTTTGGGGAAACCTTTTCTTTCGGGTGAAAGAAAAGGTTTCCCCAAACCCCTTCCAAAAGAAAGCCGCATCATGGGCGGGTGGCGGTTTTCATCTGGGTGGCGGTTTTCATTTCCAAACCCGGCTTGACAGGGGTGGGGCGGGAGTGGAGGATCTTGTGGAGTTCATCCTCCGCAAAATCTCCCACGAAAGGGAACAAGAATGGAAATCAAGAGCGTGCTTGTGGTGGGGGCGGGGCTTA
>JAHJUF010000116.1 GCA_018829095.1 Pseudomonadota bacterium
GGTCCCTGAAGCGGTCCATGAGGTCCGGGTCGAACAGGGACCGGTAGAAGATGGTGAGGGCCTGCTGGTACTCTTCCCGGAGCCTGGCGTAGTCCCGGAGGAACAACTGGATCTTCCGGGCCGGGGAAAGGCCTGGAGGGTAGCTTTTCACCACTCCCTGCTCGAACTCCCTGATCACGTCCTCCATCACCGTGAGGAGCAATTCCTCCTTGGAGCCGAAGTGCCAGAGGATGCTGCTCTTGGCCACGCCAACGGCCTCGGAGATCTGGTCCAGGGTCACCCCCCTGGCCCCGTTTTGGGCCAATATCCTCCGGGTGTCCGCCAGGATTCTTTTCCGGGTTTCCTCCCCCCGCCGGGTCCGGGCTGCGTTGGGTTTTGCCATTACAATCCTCCTCGTAATTATTCTGAACATTCAGTACAATGCTGATCCCGGGGTGGTCAAGGGGTTTCTTGTCCGCCTGATCCCTTTTTCCTCCGCGACCATGGCGGCCCGCCTTTCGGCCTCCGCCCCTCCGTTCCCCACCCCCCTGGCTTGTGCCGGCGCTGACTGTCTGGTACCTTTTTGGGTAGTACCCGGCTGGGATGGGCCCGGCCGTTTTGCCTAGAAAGCGAATAGCCTCATGGACCGCCCCCAGTGCCAAACCGTGGCCTTTTCGAAAAAAGCCCGGAACGTGTTCCTCCACATTCTCACGGGCTGCAACCTCCGGTGCCGGCACTGCTACATCAACCCGGAGCAACACGGCTCGGGCATGGCCCCCCTGGCCCAGATCGAGGCCTGGCTCACGGCCCTGGCTGATCCCCAAACCCCCACCAACGTGGTTTTCCTGGGGGGGGAGCCCACCCTGCATCCGGATCTCCCAGCCGCCATCCGGGCCGCCCGCCGCCTGGGGTACGCCTCGGTGACCGTGGACACCAATGGATACCTGTTCCACGATTTCCTGGACAAAATTTCCCCCGGGGAAGTGGATTTCCTCTCCTTTTCCCTGGACGGCCCGGACCCGGCAACCAATGACGCCATCCGGGGCGCGGGATGCTTTGCAGCCTGCACCCAGGGCATCCGCCGGGCCGTGGAAAAGGGCTTTGCGGTTTCGGTCATCTACACCGTGTCCAGCGAAAACGCCCGGGAACTTCCCCGGATGCCGGTACTGCTCAAGGACCTGGGGGTGTCCCGGTTTTTTATCCAGGTCATCGGGCTTCGGGGCAAGGCCGCCCAGGGGGAGGGGGGATTCCAACTATATGCGGATGCCTGGCTGGACCTGGTGGCCCCGGTGGCCGGTGAGTCGGCCCGCCTGGGCATCCCCACCGCCTGGCCCAAGGTTTTCCTGGCTCCCGGAGAAATCTTCGAATGCGCCGGGCTGGTGGCGGACAACTATTTCGTGTTCCCCAACGGCCGGGTGTACCGCTGTCCCCTTTGCGAGGACTTTCCCATCCACGCCCTGGAGTTTTCCGAAGGCGTTCTCCAGCACCGGCCGGGCCTCACCGAGGACCGCTTTTTCAGCCTGACCATCCCCGAGGGCTGCGTCATGAACCGGCTTATCCAGCCGGACAACATCGAATACGACGCCACGGGAAGGCCCGTTCACGCCATTGCCTGCTGCCTCCTCAAGGAGGAGTTCCGGCACGAATAAGGCCCCATTTCAGGAGATGATCATGAAAGATCGCCGGGAAGACGCCCGCAGCATCTTCGACGCCGGAGTGGCTGCGGCAGACCCTCACAGCGCGGTGAAACGCCTTTTCGGCCAGCCCGAAGACGGGGTCTTTTCCCTGGGGGATGAACGGCTGGCCCCCCGGGAGTTCTCCCGGATCATCGTCCTGGGAGCGGGCAAGGCGGCCTGTCCCATGGCCCGGGCCGTGGAGGAACTCTTCCCGGGCAAGGTGGCCGGGGGCGCGGTCATCACCAAGTACGGCCACACCGAACCCCTGTCGTGCGTGGAGGTTTACGAGGCCGCTCACCCGGTGCCCGACGCGGCCGGGGAAAGGGCGGCGGCCCGGCTTCTGGACCTGGCCCGGGATGCCAAGGAAAACGATCTGGTTCTGTGCCTCCTTTCCGGCGGCGGATCGGCCCTTTTGCCCGCGCCCGCGCCGGGACTCTCCCTGGCGGACAAGCAGGAGGCGACCCGGGCCCTCCTGGAATCCGGCGCGGCCATCCACGAGGTGAACGCCTTGCGCAAGCACCTGTCGGCCATCAAGGGCGGCCGCCTGGCCCGGGCCGCCTCCCCGGCCCGGGTGGTGAACCTCATCCTTTCCGATGTGGTGGGGGACGACCTTTCCACCATCGCTTCCGGCCCCACCTACCCGGACTCCCGAACCTTCGGGGACTGCCGGGACATTCTGGATCGATACGGCCTGACCCGCCGCCTCTCGCCTGCCGTGACCCGGCATCTGGCCCGGGGCCTGGCCGGGGAGGTGGAGGAAACCCCCAAGCCCGGGGACCCGGCCTTTTCCCAATGCTCCTGGCACATCGTGGCCAATGCCCGGCGTTCCCTGGCTATGGCGGAAATCCGGGCCCGGGAACTGGGGTACAACACCCTCATCCTTTCCGCCGTGGTGGAGGGGGAGACCCGGGAGGCGGCCCGGTTCCACGCGGCCATAGCCCGGGAGGTCCGGGCCACGGGAAACCCGGTGGCCGCCCCGGCCTGCCTGCTCTCCGGCGGCGAGACCACGGTGACCATCCGGGGAAAGGGCAAGGGCGGACGCAACATGGAATTCGCCCTGGCCGCGGCCCTGGACCTGGCCGGGGAGCCGGGTGTCACCGTTCTTTCCGGGGGCACGGACGGCACGGACGGCCCCACGGACGCCGCCGGGGCCGTGGCGGACGGGTCCACCGTGGCCCGGGCCGTTGGGATGGGCCTGGACGCCCGGCTATACCTGGACGCCAATGACTCGTATGTCTTTTTTGAGCAGACCGGGGGGCTGATAGTGACAGGACCCACCCGGACCAATGTCATGGATTTGCGGGTGATCCTGGTTTATGAATGATGGGGATGCAGCAAGTCCAAAATCCATCAAAACCGTCATTCCGGCGAAGGCCGGAATCCATTTTTCCCGTGCGTTACAAAGACCCTGGATCCCGGCCTTAGCCGGGATGACGGCTTGCTGCATCGTCATCAAAAATCGATTTCACAGATAGAGCGGTGGACAAAAGTCCGGTCTGATTGATGGGGAGAAAAAAGACCTCCTGGCTGATGGAAGATGCCGGTCTTCTTGGAAGGGGGCGTGGGGGAACCCTTTCTGTTTTCCAAAAGAAAAGGTCTTCCCCCGCACGCTTTGCCCATGCCCCTGGTTTGACGGGCCGCCAGGGTGCGTCTATAATCACAAATCTCGCAAATCCTGGTGAGGAGGCGGCCATGCGTGCGATCCGGCTGTTGGTTTTTCTGGCGGTCCTGCCCGTGTTCCTGGGCGGGTGTTTCCCCAACATCAACCTGTTTTCCGGGCCGGAACCCCTGGCCGAAACCGTGCTCCAGGGTTCGGCCACGCCCAAGATCGTGGTCATCCCCATCCGGGGGGTCATCTCCGACTCGCCGGAGGATCGGATGATCATGGAGCGGCCCAGCATGCTGGAAGAGGTGGTAGCAAAGCTCCGCAAGGCGGGCGAGGACCCCTCCGTGGGGGCGGTGGTCCTGAAGATCGACTCCCCGGGGGGCTCCATCACGGCCAGCGACGTGCTTTTTCACGAGATCGAGCGCTTCCGGGAAAAGTCCGGGGCCAAGGTGGTGGCCGCCTTCATGGGACTGGCCGCTTCGGGGGGCTACTACGTCGCCCTGGCCGCGGACCGCATCGTGGCCCATCCCACCACCGTGACCGGCTCCGTGGGGGTGATCTTCATGCAGCCGCGGCTCATGGGCCTGATGGACAAGATCGGGGTGGGGGTGGAGACCCACACGGCCGGGCGGAACAAGGACATGGGCTCTCCCTTCCGGGAACCCACCCAGGAGGAGGAAAAGATCGTCCAGGACATCGTGGCGTCCATGGGCGACCGGTTCCTGGGGCTGGTGAAGGAACGCCGGGGCATCACCGGCGAGGCCCTGGAAACCGTGGGCACGGCCCGGATCTTCACCGCAGGCCAGGCCCTGGGCCTGGGGCTGGTGGACAAGGTGGGTTACCTGGAGGACGCCCTGGCAACAGCCCGGGAGCTGGCCTCCCTGCCTGAGGACGCCAAGGTGGTGGTCTACCGCCGCCGCGAGTTTCCCGATGACAACATCTACAACGACGCCACCATGCGCGGCCCGGGAAAGACGCCCAGTCTGGCCGGTTCCCTGGGCCTTCCCAAGTCCGTCCTGGGCCTTTCCCCGGGCTTCTATTACCTCTGGACCGGGGGCCTGGCGGACTAGTCCTGGAAGGAGCGGCTCGTGGGCGACATCCCTCTTTGCCCGGATTGCGGATTCCCCCGGACGCCCGGCCAGACCTGCCTTCATTGCCAGGCCCCGTCCGGCCCGGGGACAGGCCTCCGGGACCGGCGACCGGCAAAGGATGCCCAGGTCCGGTGGACAACCGAAGCCGCCATGGGGCCCCAGAGGAGGATGAACCGGGTCAAGCGCCTTTGCGTGGCCATCCTCCTGGCCTTGGGGGCGGCCCTGTCCCTGGCCGTGGCCGCGCCTCTGGCCACCATGTGGAGCCTGGCCGCCCGGACCGGGGCCTGGCCCGAGGCCCCCGGGCGGGTGCTCTCGTCCGGGGTGGTGGAAAAGGCCGTGGGCAACCTGTTCACCCGGCGGGAGACCCACGCCCCTTTTGTGCGGTACGCCTACGAGGCCCGAGGCAGAAAATACGTTTCCGAACGGGTGGCTGTGGAGGAACTCACCGGGCAAGGGATCTCCCGGGAAATCGCGGACCGTTTCCCCCAGGGCCTGGAGGTCCGGGTGCGCCATCATCCGGGCGATCCGTCCCAATCGGTCTTGCTTCCCGGAATCCAGGGCCGGGTGCGGGAAAAGACCGTGGCGGCTTTTGCCTTGGCCGGACTGTGTTTCCTGGCCCTGGTTTTCCGGAGAATCGTGTATATCAAAATGGGCCTGTGGGTCCCATGATCCAAAAGGAGACGAACGTGGAACCATCCGGCGCAAAGGTGGTTTTTGCCGACGCCAAAGAGGGAGTCCGTCAGGCGGTGGAGGAGGTTTTCTCCCGGTTTCCCCAAACCCTGGACCTGATCCGGGACCGGGGGGAGGCCTGGGTGAAGGTGAACGCCGTGGACCTCCGGCCCTATTGCTTCACAGACCCGGCGGTGGTGGTGGAGGCTGTGCGGGTGCTCAAGGATGCCGGGGCCAAACAGGTGAAGGTGGTGGAGAATTCCACCCAGGGGAACATCACCCGTCTGGTGGCCCGGGCCACGGGGCTGTTCGATGCCTGCAAAGAGGCGGGGGCCGAGTTCCTGTGCCTGGACGAGACCCGGGAGGCCACGGTGTTCCTCCCGAACCTTCAGCGGTTCGCGAACATCTCCCTGGCTGTGCACGACGCCCTGATCCGGGATCGGGACCAGCGTTTCTACCTTTCCATCCCCAAGTTGAAGACCCACTCCATGACCACGATGACCCTGTCCGTGAAGAACCAGTTCGGCTTCTTCCACCATGGGTCCCGGGTGGAGGACCACAACTTCCTCCTCCACCGGAAGATCGCGGACCTCTATTCCCTGGTGCGGCCGGACTTCGTGCTGGTGGACGGCCTGTTCGCCACCAATCACGGGCATTATCCGGCCAAGGCCAATATAGACGAGAGCGTGGTGGCCACGGACGTCATCCTGGGCGGGGAGGACCCCCTGGCCGTGGACGCCGCCGGAGCGAGCTTTCTGGGGATCGCCCCGGAATCCGTGGAGCACCTGCGCCTGGCCAGCCAGGACCGGGACAACCGGGACGCCCCGGAGTTTTTTGTGGAGAACCAGGCCCTTTTCGAACAGCGGCGTCAGAGCTTCACGGACGAACTGCTCCACCGGCTCCCCGAAGACCTGGTCATCCTCCGGGGCAGGGAACGGTGCTGCCGTGAGGGCTGCCAAAACAACACGGAGTCCGTGGCCGAGTTCCTGCACTGCGATTTCAAGGGCCAGGGAGGCTTCACCATCCTCATGGGAAAGGGCGTGGACCCTGAGCTGGTGGCCGGGCTGAAGGGAAGGGTGCATCTGGCCGGAACCTGCGCGGCAGCCGATTGGCAGCGGGAACTGGAGGTGCGTCTGGGAACCCGGAACGTCACGGCCAGCCTGGGCTGCAACAACCTGCCCGACACCATCCGGGGCCTGTGCCGCCACATGAAGGTGAGCCCCATATCCCTGGCCAGCGTAAACCCCGTGACCGCTTTGGGCGCTCTTGTCTCCGCGCACCTCCGGGGCACCCGGGCCCGGGTGCCCAAGCTCTTTTGACGCGGGGAAAAGAAAAAATCCGCAGATTCCCGGACTTCTGGAAACCGCCCGGATTCATGCGGCGCAAAAAAAGAGGGGCAGCCCGGATTGCTCCGGACCGCCCCTTTGGATGCGCGCTTCAAGGGCTGATGTGCGGCCCTGCCGCCACCCGGCCGTTTAGGTCAGGCTGGCGAGGTAGGCGCGCAGGTTGCGCTTGCTCTTCTTCAGGCCCAGCTTCTTGCGGAGGCGGTCCCGGTGGAACTCCACCGCGCGCTTGGAAACTCCCAGCATCCTGGCGATTTCCTTGCTGGTGGTGCCCATCCGCACCAGGTTGGCCACCTCGATCTCCCGGGGCGTCAGGTTGGCGTACTTGGAGCCCAACTGCCGCATGAAGGGCGCCAGAAGCTCCGTGAGGTTGGATTCCACCACGTTTACGTATACCCTCTGATCCGGGTCGAGAAGGGTTTCCTTGAGCCGGCCCACGTAGGGCAGGACCAGGTCTTCCACGTTGGCCACCACCCGCTGCTCCAGTTTTTGAGCTTCCTCGCGGGTCTGGAGGTTCAGTTTCTGGAGGGCCCGGTTGACTTCCTCGTACTGGCGGGTCTTGACTTCCAGGTCCTCCAGTTTCTTTTCCAGCTCCTCATATGTCGGTCTGTGTCCGGTCATGATCTCTCTCCTTTGGGTTATGACGTCACCGGGGAAAATCCCCGGGTAACCGGGTGATGCGGGAATCCTCCGGTCCGCCTGGCAGTCACCTGGTGGGCAGGGAGCCTGGCGTGTCCTGGATTCCCTTCAGCGGGGCCAACCCCGCGTTATTCACCTTTGGAGCGTGTGGAGAAGGGCAAGAAGGCGGGCCCCGGAATCAACAACCTTCCCCACGCTTTGGGCCCTAAGTTTGTTAAGGTTCACACTTTATATTAACGCCCCGGCCGGTGATCGGCCCCGGCCTTTTCCTACGGGCGGCTCTCATTTATTATATGCATGAAAACCTGTTAGTCAAAAAATGATTATCATTATTACTTGTGAAAATGCTCACATCCTCCTTGGGCCTTCCCGGGCCGGTCCGCGCGGGCGAATCCGGGCCCGAGGAATCCGTCCAGGGAATGCATCATGCTGTGGCCATGGGTCAATCGACTCTTTCGGCGGCTTGGTTGTCCACAAACTTTTTTCCGGGCTTCCACCGTCTTTTCCCGGGGTTTTGGCAATAAGTTAAGGCGGAGAAAGGTATTGTCCATGAAAAAAACCAGGCTTTTCTCTGTGGTGCGAAAAAGCCGTCAATCGGTTCTTTCGGCAGGCCGCAGGGCTGTAGGGGCGGCCTTGCGGCCCGTGGCGGCCCGGGCCTTTGTTGAAGCCCTTTTCCCTCCCGGGAAGATCGTCCCCGCCCCCAGGCCCGAGGACCTGTTGTCCCTCCTGGCCTTCTACACGGACCGCATTCCCGGGGCCAAGGAGCTTGCCGCCACGGGTCTGGCCCTGGTGGATGCCCTGTCCATGGCCTTCACCCGGCGTCCCTTTTCCGCCAACACCTTTCGGACCCGGCAACGGCTCATCGAAAAATGGACGAAGAACCCGGTCCTCACTCAGGTCCTGGCCGCGGCGGCGACGCCCTTCAAGCTGGCCTGGCTCACCAGCCCGGAAATTCTGTCCGCCGCCGGGGCGGTTCATGAGGTCGAGGTTCCCAAAACCGTGGAGACCGGCCGGTGGCAGAGCCAGATGATGGACGCGGCGGACTGCGAAGAGGACCTGGAAACGGAGGCCGATGTGGCTGTCATCGGCACCGGGGCGGGCGGGGCTGCGGCTGCCTCCGAACTGGCCTCTCGGGGCCATGCCGTGGCCATGATCGAGGA